>JAADIV010000205.1 GCA_013151175.1 Deltaproteobacteria bacterium
GTTTTTGCAGATATTATAGCCGCATTGCATCTGACCCCGGCCGAAACCGCCTTTATGGGTGATGATTGGTTGGATATGCCGCTTCTGCGGCGGGTTGGTCTGGCCGCAACGGTGGCCGACGCGGTGCCGGAGGTCAGGGATATTGTGCATTATATTACCGTTAACCCCGGAGGCAGGGGCGGGGTACGCGAGGTCTGCGATTTGCTTATCAGAGCGCAGGGCAAGCGTGAATGGCTGCTGCGTCATGTGGAGGAGTTATGAAATTACGCGACCTGCTTTGGCAGATCCCGCTGCTAGTGTTAATCTCCATGCCGTTCTGGTGGTCAACCGCCGCTGATTTTCTGACCATCCCGCCGATGGTTGCCGGTCATGGCTCACCGGATAACAGTCTTGAGATGCAGGACGCGGTCATGCAGCAAAGTAATAACGGCCGGGACGATCTGCGGCTTCATGCCGCCAAGATGTACAGCCGGGACGACCGGCGGCTTATCTATATGGATAATGTGCGGGCCAGAATTGGCAATACGGCAGCACCGGTAATGGTTAAGAGCGGCACAGCGGTTTACAATACCAGCCGGGAAATCATAACTCTGCGGAATGATGTAGAGATTACCAATAAAGATTTGGTCATCAAGACAACCGTTATGCGTTATCTGGCCAAGTACAGAATAGCCAAGAGCGCGGCGGCGGTGCAGGCGGTGGGGCGTGATATGAGGGTTTCCGGCACCTCGTTTATGTACGATTTGCGTAGCGGCGATTTCAGGATTGGCTCAAGGGTGCATTTTGAGTCGTTATAAAAGCAGCGGATGATTTTGCCACTAGTTGAGGCAGTAATTGAAGGGGCCGATCCGCAATGTTTACCAGTAATAAGATAAGATCTGCATGCAAAGAAGAGCGTAACCTCCGGCAATAACATCATCAAGTACAATCCCCAAACCGCCGTTCAGGTGGTCATCAACCCAGGAGGCGGGAAAGGGCTTCCAGATATCAAATAATCTAAACAGCAGAAAGGCGCTCCCCCAGGCCAAGGGAGTCGCGGGCGCGCCGATCAGAGCAATCAACATACCAAAAATTTCATCAATAACTACGGCGCCTGGGTCTTTTTTGTCAAAAATCTTTTCCGCCGAGCCAGCAGTGGCAACAGCAATAATAAAGATGATGGAGAGGGCCGGCCAATAATAATTAACCGGCAGCATGAGCAGCATAAACTGGATAGGCAGGGCGACTAGCGCCCCCCAGGTGCCGGGGGCTACAGGTAAATAACCACTGCCAAATCCGGTGGCGGCAAAGAGAATTAATTTATCCATATCAGGGGTCAGGTTGTCAGGAGTCAGGGGTCAGGTTTCAGGGGTCAGGTGTCAGGGTGTGGGTATATTCATCTCCTGTCCCCTGATCCCTGATTCGCCTAAACGTCTCCAATGGTTGTTTACCAACCTCCGCATAAATCGTGCTTAATGGCACCTTGTGCTTGATGGCTAGCTTTTTGCAATCTTCGTATTCCGGAGTCAGGCGCTCTCCGGCGGGGCCGGAAATTTTTTTCACCCGGATGGGGCCGTAAGAGCTGGCAATGGTGCCTGTTTGCCGGGGCAGGGTCAAGCGGCCCTCTTTGTGAAAGCGCAGGCCGATGGTCGAGGTTTCGGCTAGAATAATATCTTGTATCACCGGGGCGGATATCACTGTAGCGATGACCTGGAGGATAAATCCCGGCCTGCCTTTCTTCATTTGCCCTGGTACCAGTGTTACGTCCAGGGCTCCGGCCGCTAATAACTGCTCACTTATATAGGGGAATCCCTCGCTCTGCCAGTCATCAAGGTTACAGGTAATGACGATTACCTCCTGAGCCTCCGGCGATTTCCTGGATCGACCGATGAGCAGACGTAATAAATTGGGCTGGCCGTTGGCCAATGGCCTGGAACCAGCGCCGTAACCAATTTGGCGGATCGTCATAGCCGGTTGCGGCCCAAAATCATCGGCAATGCTCTTTACAATGGCCGCGCCGGTCGGGGTGACAAGTTCCTGGTCTATATCCACACCGTAAACCGGAGTGTCTTTCAAAATTTCGCAGACTGCCGGGGCTGGCAGAGGCAGCTTGCCATGTTGGCACGATACCCAACCAGACGGCATGGGCAAAGGAGAGCAGCAAATTCGTGCCGGTTTAAAAAAATCGAGACCAATGGCGGCGCCGGTAATGTCGATAATACCGTCCAGACCGCCAACCTCGTGAAAATGCACGTCCGCCACGGCACAACCATGGACGGCGGCTTCGGCCTGAGCCAGATTCTGGAAGATCGCCAAAGCGCGTTTTTTAACGGCAGCCGCCAAGCTGCTAGCCTGAATGATTTTTTTGATTTCATGCCAGGGACGTTGAGGCTGGCCTGGGTCTGTCTGTACCTCTAAATACCTGGCCTGGATAGAACTTGCCTCTTTTTTGGTAATGTTCAGATGATAACCGCTTAAATTAAGCAGGTTGAGGTTTGTCTCCAGATAGTCCAACGGTAGCCCGGCATCAAGCAGGCCGGCAAGGAACATATCGCCGCTAACGCCGGAAAAGCAGTCGATATAAAGGATATTGGCGTCTCTAGCAGCCATTTAAGCCCCCAGTATTTGACCCGCCTTCAGGGGACGGCCCAGAATAAAGGCGGCAACAGGCATTCTTTTACTGCCCGCCAATTGGATTTCCTCTACCAACAGCGAGCCATCCGCGCAGGCGATGAGCAGACCATTCTTATCCGCCGCCAGAATGGTGCCGGGAACCGCTTCCCCGCTTTTCTTTAAAGCGGTGGGCTTAAACAGCCGCAGCTTCTTGCCTGCCAAGGTGGTATGGGCCAACGGCCAGGGGTCAAGACCGCGAATTTGGCAACTTATCTTATCAGCGGCTCTATGCCAGTCTATGGGGGACGCATCTTTACTGAGAGGTGGAGCCAGTGAGACCAAACGGTCATCTTGCCGCTGCGGAGTGAGATTACCCGCCCGGAGTTCATCCAAGGCCTGGATGATTAATTTACCGCCCAATTTTGCCATTTTGGCAAACAGGGTGGCCGCAGTATCCTGGCTATCGATGGTCAGCCTGCCGGTCAGGAGAATATCACCGGTGTCCAGACCGGAGTCTATCTGCATAATGGTGACGCCTGTTTCCTGGGCGCCGTCCAGTATCGCCCATTGAATGGGCGCGGCGCCGCGATATTTGGGGAGCAGAGAGGCATGGATATTCAGACAGCCAAAGCGCGGCAGGGTTAATACGGCATCCGGCAGAATACGGCCATAGGCCGCCACGATAATTAAATCGGGGTTGAAAACTGCCAGTTGCCGCACCAGGTCGGTTTTGATCCTGGCGGGTTGGAGAACGGTAAGTGCCGCCTGGGCCGCCGCTGTCTTAACCGGTGTTGCCGCCAATTTACGGCCCCGACCTCTGGGGCGGTCAGGTTGGCTGACCACAGCCACCACCTCTTCGTGATGGGCCAGTAAGGCCTCCAGAGCCGGAACGGCAAAATCAGGCGTACCCATAAAGACGATACGCAGCGAATCAGTCATTTATCTCCCACCTGTTTTTTGTTTTCTGCCGCCAGCATCTTCTTCAATCTTCTTTTATACAAACTACGTTTTAACGGGCTGATGCGGTCAATAAAGAGTTTGCCCCGCAAGTGGTCGCATTCATGCTGAATGGCCCTGGCAAAGAAATCCTCTGCGGCAAAATCAATTTCCTTGCCTGAGGCGTCCAGGGCCTTTACCCGGATTTTTTTAAAACGTTCAACCTCGGCGGTGTAGTCTATAACTGAGAGACAGCCCTCGGTATCAATTTCAGAGCCCTCACCGGCATAGATCTGTGGGTTTATCAGGGCTATGGCCTTGTGGTCGGCATCTTCTTTCTTTTTAGAGGTATTAATAATAACCAATTGCCGGGCAACTCCGATCTGCGGGGCGGCGAGACCTGCGCCGGGGGCGTCAAACATGGTCGCAATCATATCGGTAATTAACTGCTTAAGCTCATCGTCAAAGTTTATGATGGGCCGGGCAACTTTTTTCAATATTGGATTTGGGTAAATGATTATTTTTTTTATCATGATATAAAACGGATTATACCTTTGGGCATTGTCGAGATGCCGGTTTGCCGAATAAAATACAAGGCCGTTTACCTGGCTGACGTTACGGATATCCGCCCTGCCCTCACGCCCTTATAACATATTTTCGGGATCAACGTCCACTGTCAACTTCACACGGCGGGGAAAGGGCGGTTTGGCGCTTATCTCCTTCAGATGACGGCTCAATCTATGCAAGTCCTGCCAACTTTGCCCTTTCAACAGGAGGTGCCAACGGAATTGACCCCGGAGACGAGACAAGGGGGCCGGGGCCGGGCCTAATATTTCCAAATCCCGCTGAAGTTTAGAGCGGGCCGTCTGGGCTATTTGCCGGGCGGCCTCTTTAACGGCGGCTTCATTTTCACCGCTGAAACGTAAATTTATCAGTCGGCAGAAGGGGGGAAATTTCAGGGCTTGCCGTAGACTGATTTCGGCGGAAAACATCTTGCCGTAATTATGGGTTCTGGCATTTATAATGCTGTAATGCTCCGGGTGGTGGGTCTGCACCAGAACCCGGCCAGGTGTCTCTCCCCGACCGGCTCGGCCCAAAACCTGGGTCAATAACTGGAATGTTCTCTCACCCGCTTTATAGTCAGGAATCCCCAGAGAGGCATCGGCCCAAACGACGCCAACCAGGGTAACAAGAGGGAAATGATGACCTTTGGCAATCATTTGGGTACCCACCAGAATATCAATTTCATGATGGTGAACAGCCTGTAATATCTTCATATACTGTCTGCGGTTTACGGCACTGTCCCTGTCAAGACGGGCGATTCTGGCCTTCGGCATCATATGGCGCAATTCATCTTCAATGCGTTCAGTGCCAAATCCCATCCCTTTTAGCTTGGTTGATTGAC
Source organism: Deltaproteobacteria bacterium (assembly GCA_013151175.1). Lineage (GTDB taxonomy): Bacteria > Desulfobacterota > Desulfobulbia > Desulfobulbales > VMSU01 > JAADIV01. The sequence continues at coordinate 4,934 of JAADIV010000205.1, forward strand.
ATTTAGGGCAGACAGCCTCGCTGTGTCTGGCAGCACCACAGTAATGACAGACCAGTTCCCGGCGATTTTTATGCAGGGTGAGGCTGACCTGACAATTTGGGCATTGCAGGGTATAACCGCAATCCTGGCATATCATCAGATTGGCGTAGCCGCGCCGGTTTAAAAAGATCAGACTTTGGTCTTTTTGGCGGAGATTATCCCTAAGGGCGCGGGTGAGTTGCGGGGTAAAGAGGGGCGGACGGCCATTTACGGTGTTAATGGCCCTTAAATCAATTATCTCCACCTTGGGTAATGATCTATTTGCTACCCTGGATGGCATGGAAAGTAGTTGATATTTACCCTGGCGGGCGTGCTGATAGCTGATGACGGACGGAGTGGCGGAGCCAAGAATCACCACGGCCTGTGACTGCCGGCCGCGTAAAACAGCGGCATCTCTGGCCTGATAGCAAAAGCCGTCTTCCTGTTTATAAGAGCCGTCATGTTCTTCATCAACAACGATTAACCCCGGATCAGCCAAGGGCGCGAACAGGGCCGAGCGAGCGCCGATAACAATTTTAGCCGCGCCGCTAGCAATTCGTTTCCACTGGTCAAGTCTTTCGCCCTTGGACAAACCGCTGTGCAGAAGAGCTGTCTGACTGCCAAATCTGGCCAGAAAATTCCCCTCAATCTGGGTGGCCAGGGCAATCTCCGGTACCATGATTAATACTCCCTTCCCGGCTTGCAGGGCCAGTTCAGCCGCCCGCAGATAGACCTCAGTTTTGCCGCTGCCCGTGATTCCATGCAGGAGGAAGGTGGTAAATTTAGCGGCCGCCAAGGCGGGGGCGATCCCTGCCAACGCTTGCTCTTGATCGGCAGTCAGCTTCCGGGGTTTGGGGTATGACGGCGGCGTCTCGCCAAAGGGATTACGATAGACCGGTTGTTTCGCCGTTATAATCAGTTTCCGAACAACCAGGCCGGCAATGGCCCGGCCGCTGCCAGCATATACCCTGTTCAAATCGCGTCTGGCAATCCAGTTTTGGTTAGTGGCCTGGCTCAAACGCGCCAAGGCCTGCATGGTTTTCTCCTCTGATTTTTTCAGCCCGGCAGGTTCTGATCCGTCGTGTACTAGCCGGACGCATAATTCGGTCTTGTCCCGCACCCTGTCCTGGCTGATCTCAGCATGAATATTGATAAAGCCCTTTGCTTCCCATTGCCGCGCGATGTTTCTGTCCCTTTGCCGCCGCCAGAGACTCTTGACTGCGGCCGCCGGAAGCTCACCCCTGTCAAGTAAGCTGGCAAACCAGGCGGCGGATATTTGCGCGGCAGGTGTTCCATGGAAAAATTCACGACCAGCGGCGGTAAGACTGATTCTTCTGGAGCTTTGCGGAGTAAGGCCGCCAGGCAGGGCGGCTTTGATTATTTCGCCAATGGGATATTGATAATAGTCAGCCAACCAACGGAAAAACTTCACCATAGCACCGGGAAATAATGGCTGCTGATCGAGGATATCGGTGATTTCCCTGATTTTATATTTCGCCGTCGGCGCGATATCGGATACGGTCAGCAGATAACCGGTAATCTGACGCGACCCCAAAGGGACAAGAAGGCGCAAACCCGCCTGCAACGGTACCTTACAGGCCGCCGGACTCCTATAGGTAAGGGTATGATAAATGGGCGAGGCGGCTGCTACTTCGAGGTAGGGCATAATTACAGTGAGGCCGCGACCTCTTTAATATGCCGGCGGAAGTCATCTTTTAATTGTGGATGGTGCAGGGCGTAGGCGACAACGGCCTGTAAATACCCCATCTTATCACCGGCATCATAACGGGTGCCGGAAAATTCGAAGGCGTACATGGCGCGTTTTTTGGTCAGGGCCAACAGGGCATCGGTAAGTTGAATCTCGCCGCCCTGGCCCGGAGTGGTCTTTGCCAGGATAGCAAAAATATCGGGATGGAGGATATAGCGACCAATGATGGCGAGGTTTGAGTCGGTTGTCCCCGGCGCCGGTTTTTCTATCAGCCGCTCGACTTTATATACCCTTGCACTGCTTGGCTCACCCTCAACAATCCCATATCGGCTGGTCTGATCTTCGGGTACGCTCTGGACGGCCACAATGGGTTCCTGCACCTCATTATAAAGGTCAAGCATCTGGCGGCAGCATGGTGTCTCTGAGAGTACCAGGTCATCACCGAGGAGAACGAGAAAAGGTTCGTCACCCACTACATTTCTGGCTGATAATATGGCGTGCCCCAGGCCTAGCGGCTTCTTCTGGCGTACAGAGACGATATCAATGAGACTGGAAATTCGCTTTACCTCGTCATGCAATTTCTCCCGGCCCTTCTTCTCCAAGACAGTGTCCAACTCGTAATCGTAGTCAAAATGATTCTCGATGGCCTCCTTGCCTTCACTGCTGATAAAGATTATCTGATCGATGCCGGACTCCACCGCCTCTTCAACTATATACTGGATGGTGGGCCGATCAACAATGGTGAGCATCTCTTTGGGAATAGCCTTGCTGGCCGGCAGAAATCTGGTACCCCTGCCGGCAACTGGGATTACCGCCTTTCTGATGCGTTGCGGACGAGATTTTTTCATAGCAATTATTTCCCTTGTATATTGCTGAAACTGGTGGACTATAGTTAAAAAAATTGTAAAGTTGATCTAAGTCAATGCCGGGCCTCTTTTATGACCGTATGGTATGAATAACGTTTTTTGAAAAAACTGACAAGGGGGAAGCTGATATGAAGAAGATAGAACTCGCAAAAAGCCGGGAATTTTCGCCAATCGCCATTAAAAACGTGGTGTTACACGATTCGCCCTATTTTAAGATCATTAATTTTAATATAGGGGCCGGTCAGCTGTTTCCGGTGCATTCGCATGATATCGAGGGCCAGTTAAGTATTCTGGTTATCGAGGGTGAGGGAGATTTTCTGGGTGAGGATACCGCGATCCCGGCCAAAACCAGCGATATGCTAGTTGCTGATATAAGCGAGCCGCACGGCGTTAAGGCACGCACCGATATGCGTATCATTGTCACAATCGCGCCGCCGATCTGACGTAATCGTTCTCCAACATTCCATCTTCGCACGATCAGGCTGACTCACGTATGACTAAATACGCTTCGCCAACCTGATAGTGCGAATCTGAAGCACTGGAGAACGATTACTGCCGCATATGGAGTATACCTCTGAATTCTATTTAACCCTTACCCTGGTGAACGGTTACATTTGAACTATAGCTCTAACT
>JAADIV010000134.1 GCA_013151175.1 Deltaproteobacteria bacterium
GTGAATGGTCACGGCCGCAGCCCCCGCGTCTTCAGCCATTTGTGCAAAGCTTACGGCATTTATCTCCTGGTGATTCCAGCCGCTTCTGAATTTGACGGTTACAGGCTTATCGGTATTTTCTGTTACCTGACGGATAATTTTGGTAGCGATAGCGGGAGTCCGCATCAGGGCGCAGCCTGCTCCTTTTTTAATGACCTTGCGTACCGGGCAGCCCATATTTATATCAATTATATCAATGGGGTAAGTGGAGATAATGGCTGCCGCCTCCCCCATAATTTCTGGTTCGGCACCAAATAACTGGACGGCAAAGGGCGTTTCGGCCTGGGAAGTGGCCAGCATTTTGAGCGTGGGCTGCTGCCCATAGGTTATTCCGTGGCAGCTTATCATTTCTGAAACAGTGAGCGCCGCCCCGTACTCCCGGCAGAGCAGGCGGAACGGTAAGTCTGTATAGCCGGCCAGCGGCGCAAGAATAAAGGGACTCCGCAAGTTGACAGATCCTATGCGCATGGCTTGGGCCGGTCTATAATAATGCCAATGTGTTTTTTATCACGTTCTCCGGGGTAAAACCAAACTCCGCAAAAATCTCAGCGGCTGGGGCCGATTCACCAAAGCGGTCAAGGCCGATTACTCTGCCGTTCAAGCCGACATATTTCCGCCAATAATCACTAACGCCGGCCTCAATTGCCAGGCGGGGAACGCCGGCAGGCAGTACCTCTTCCCGGTAAGCCGCGCTTTGCCGATCAAAGACATTGGGGCATGGCATTGAGACCACCCTGATGTTTTTACCATCGCTATTTAACCGCCCGGCGGCGGTCATAGCTAACTCAACCTCAGAACCACAGGTGATAATTATGGCCTCGGGCTTGGTGCCTGGATTGCCGGCCAGAATATAACCGCCCTTGTTTATCGCGGCAATTTGTGCCGTATTACGATCTTGATGCGGCAAGCCCTGCCGTGAAAATATCAGTGAAGTAGGGCCGTCTTTTCTTTCCAGGGCGTTCTTCCAGGCCACCGCTGACTCCACCGCGTCACACGGCCGCCAGACACACATATTGGGGATCATCCGCAGGGTGGCGGTCTGTTCCACGGGTTGGTGGGTAGGGCCGTCCTCCCCCAGGCCGATTGAGTCGTGGGTGAAGACATAAATGGCCTGAATTTTCATGAGGGCTGCCATTCGCAAGGCGTTTCTGGCGTATTCGGAGAACATCAAAAAGGTTGCCCCGTAGGGGATAAAACCGCCATAAAGGACAATACCATTCATAATGGCGGCCATACCAAATTCGCGCACACCAAAATGGATGTAATTACCGTTATGTTCCTCTTTTATATTTTTACTGCCAGACCAGATGGTGAGATTGGAACTGGCCAGATCGGCTGAACCGCCGATTAACTCCGGCAGGAGCGGCCCAAAACCATTCAGGTCATTTTGGGAGGCCTTGCGGCTGGCAATCTTTTCGGCCTTATTGTTGACGGAGTTGATAAATTCCCTGGCCTTGTCCTGCCAATCAGCGGGCATTTCACCGCTCAGGCGGCGTTTTAACTCCTGCCCCAATTCGGGGAACTCCTGGCAATAGCTCTGAAATTTGTCCTGCCACTCGGCCTCATCTTTCGCCCCCTGCTCTTTGGCGTCCCAACCCTGATACACCTCCGCCGGGATGGAGAAAGGCGGATAATGCCAGCCAATGGTTTCCCGCACCAGGGCGATTTCATCATCACCTAGCGGGGCGCCGTGGCAGGATTCCTTGCCTTGTTTATTGGGGGAGCCCCAACCGATAATGGTCTTGCAGCAGATTAGGGCTGGTTGTTCGCTATTGGCCCTGGCCTCATTGATCGCCTCTTTGACGGCCTCGCCATCATGGCCGTCAACTCCGGTAATTACCTGCCAGCCGTAGGCGGCGAAACGCTTTGGGGTATCATCATTAAACCAGCCCTTGACCTCTCCATCTATGCTGATGCCGTTATCATCGTAGAAGGCGATAAGTTTTCCCAACCCCAGAGTTCCAGCCAGGGAACAGACCTCGTGCGAGATGCCCTCCATCATGCAGCCATCGCCTAAAAAGGCATATGTATAGTGGTCAAGAAGCTCGTGTCCAGGCCGGTTAAACTGAGCCGCCATGGTGCGTTGGGCAATAGCCATACCCACGGCGTTGGCAATTCCCTGTCCCAGGGGGCCGGTGGTGGTTTCAATACCAGGCGCATAGCCGTACTCAGGATGGCCGGGGGTTTTTGAGTGCAGTTGGCGAAAATTTTTCAGGTCGTCAATGGAGAGATCATAGCCCGTGAGATGCAGGAGGGAATAAAGCAGCATGGAGCCGTGGCCGTTAGAGAGTACGAAGCGATCGCGGTTGGGCCATTTCGGGTTGGCTGGGTTGTGGCGCATAAAGTCATGCCACAGCACCTGGGCAATATCCGCCATACCCATGGGGGCGCCAGGATGGCCAGATTTAGCTTTCTGAATGGCGTCCATGCTCAGGGCGCGGATAGCGTTGGCTAGTTCTTTACGGGAGGTCATGGTATTCTCCGGTGAGGTTAAAGGTTAGGGGGTACGATTAATTGTTTCGGCCAGGCTGCGGCCGCATAATATCAACGATAACATGGAGATAAATCATCTCGGCAATGTCAGCGGATATCTTGCGCAGGGCGATTAGTTTATTGGCCCGCAAAATTGCGGGGTCGCCGGACATATTCAAGGTTTCGGTAAAGGTTTTGGCGATAGTCCACACCTTTTTACCGCTAGTTCTTGCGGTCATACTAAAGGTTACATGGAGATTGACCCGCAATTCGTTGGCTTCCAGATTATTACTGTAGGAAAGCTCCGGATAATCAACGGAATCAATTGTCCCGCTCAGGACATAATCGGCCAGGGTCGGATTCTCCACCAGATGGATCAGGGGGCTTTTGCGCAGCCATTTGGAGAGAGACTGGTATATGGTGTTCTCCAGGCCAACTTCACCGGTTTTATTTACCCATAGAGAACGTTGCAGGGTTATTGGTCTGCTGCCGCTACTAGCGGCATAGGGGTTGTGATAGCCACAGCCGCCCAGGAACAGGATGGCGGCTATAAGAACGAGATGGATTTTCCGCATATTAAATAACAATATTAACCAACCTGTCTTTGACAACTATAATCTTTTTTATCGTTGTATCACCAATAAATTTTTTAATTTTCTCATCATTAACAGCCATATCTTTTAATTGCTCATCAGCAGTACCAACGGCTGCCTGGAGGCGGCTTCTTACCTTGCCTCTTACCTGAATGACGATAGTCAGCTCATCTTCTTTTGCTGTTTCCGGATCAAACTGCGGCCAGGACAAGGTGTCAAGTAAATCCGTATGCCCAAGGGTCTCCCATAGCTCAGCGCAGAAATGCGGCACCATGGGATAGAGCAACTTGACAACGGTCTCTACCGCCATCCTGCAAATTGCCGGGTCAACGGTCTCCGCGCCTTTAAGGTTGTTGGATGAAAGCAGGGTGTTCACAAGTTCCATTACTGAACTGATACAGGTATTGAAGTGAAAATCATTTTCGATATCACGGGAGAATTTTTTGATGGTCTGGTGGATCTTACGTTCCAGAGCCCGGCTGGTCTCATTGGTCTTTTCTGATACCGTATCTGCCGTTAATAAATCCAGATTGCGGTGGACAAAGCGGTAAACTTTATTGAGGAAGCGCGAAGCTCCGTCCACCCCCTTGTCGCTCCATTCCAGATCCCGGTCAGGCGGCGCGGCGAACAGGCTGAAGAGGCGGACGGTGTCGGCGCCGTATTTTTCGATCAGGATGCTAGGATCCACCACATTCCCCTTTGATTTGCTCATTTTGGCGCCATCTTTAATGACCATACCCTGGGTAAGCAGGTTGGTGAATGGTTCATCGATATCAATATAGCCAAGATCGCGCATGGCCCTGGTGAAGAAGCGGGAATAGAGAAGGTGGAGGATGGCGTGTTCAACACCGCCGATGTATTGATCCACCGGCAGCCAATATGAGGCTGCCTCCTTGTCGATCATACCCTTATCGTATTGGGGGTTGGTGTAGCGGGCGTAATACCAGGACGATTCCACAAAGGTATCCATAGTGTCGGTTTCCCGGCGGGCCTGGCCGCCACAAACCGGGCAGGTGGTCTGGTAGAAACTTGCCAGGGTATGGAGGGGTGATTTGCCGGCCTGCTCAAACTTTACATCAGTGGGCAATTTTACCGGTAACTCCGCCTTTGATACGGGCTGGATACCGCATTTTTTGCATTCCAGCATGGGAATCGGCGTCCCCCAATAGCGTTGCCGGGAAATTCCCCAGTCCCGCAGGCGGAAGGTGGTTTTCGGTTTGCCAAAACCCTTTTCCAGGGCATAGCCGGTGATGGCGGCCTTGGCTTCCCCGCTCTGCATACCGCTGAATTCTCCCGAATTAATTAAGGTTCCCGGCCCCTCATAGGCCTGATCTTCCGGCATTTTACCACTAGCGGCCTCAATAACCTGGAGGCGGGGAATATTATACTTGCCGGCAAACTCGTAGTCCCGTTGGTCATGAGCCGGTACGGCCATAACCGCGCCGGAGCCGTATTCCATCAGGACAAAATTGGCGGTATAAATAGGCAGCTTGCGGCCGTTGTAGGGATTGATGCAATAGGCGCCGGTAAAAGCTCCTTCCTTCTCCGGCTCTTCACCATAATCGGCTCGCTGCCTGGCAACCCTGGTACGCGCGATGAAGTCGCGCACCTCTTTTTCATGGGGGCCGTTTTGAGATAGTTTCAGGGCCAGAGGATGTTCTGGAGCGATGGACATAAAAGTGGCGCCAAAGATGGTATCCGGTCTGGTGGTGAAAACGCGCAACTCCTCAGAGGAATTTTCGATGGGGAAATTTATCTCCGCCCCCACGCTTTTGCCAAGCCAGTGGCGCTGCATGGTTACAACCTTTTCAGGCCAACCGGAGAGTTTGTCAAGATCGGTTAACAACTCTTCCGCGTAAGCGGTGATCCGAAAAAACCAGCCATTCATCTCTTTGGGGATGACTTTGTTATCACAGCGCCAACAGGCGCCATCAATGACCTGCTCGTTGGCCAACACGGTCTGGCAGTCTTCGCACCAGTTCACTGTGGTATTTTTACGGTAGATAAGCCCTTTTTTGTACAGATCTATAAAAAACTGCTGTTCCCAACGGTAATAATCGGGGCTGCAGGTGGCTATCTCACGATCCCAGTCGTAGCTGAATCCCATGCGCTGCAATTGACCGCGCATATAATCGATATTTTCAAAGGTCCATTTGGCGGGATGGGTGTTTTGTTTTATGGCCGCGTTTTCAGCTGGCAGGCCGAAGGCATCCCAACCCATGGGGTGCATAACATTAAAGCCACGCATTCTCTTATAACGGGCAATGACATCGCCAATAGTGTAGTTACGAACATGGCCCATATGGATACGGCCGGAGGGGTAGGGAAACATCTCCAATAAATAATATTTGGGGGCTTCATCCTGATTATTAACCTTGAAAGATTGCCGGTGGTGCCACCGCTGTTGCCATTTTTTCTCAATGGCAGCAAAATCGTAACTTATCTCATTGTCAGGGGTCATCTTATACTCTTGCTTACTGTGGTTCAGGCCCGCTCATATCCGGTCGGGCCAGATTTTCAAAGGTGGTAATGGTATCCAGAAAAGCTAGCTTTATAGTCCCTATCGGGCCGTTACGCTGTTTGCCGATAATGATCTCGGCTATGCCCCGATTGGGGTTGTCCGGCGCTTTATTATATACCTCATCACGGTAGATGAAGCAAATAACATCAGCATCCTGTTCGATGGCTCCGGACTCCCGCAGGTCAGAGAGCTGCGGCCGTTTGTCGGTTCGGCTCTCCAGACTTCGGTTGAGCTGTGATAATGCGATTACCGGAATATGCAACTCCTTGGCCATGGCCTTTAGTGATCGTGATATATCACTTATTTCCTGTTCCCGGCTGTCGATGCCGTTTCGGCCCCGCATTAATTGTAAGTAGTCAACCACTACCAGGCCGATATTGTGTTCTGCTTTGAGCCGTCTGGTCTTGGCCCGCATTTCCAAAACGGATATGGCGGGTGTATCATCAATAAACATGGGAGTTTCACTCAACATACCGGTGGCCCGCACCAGTTTTGGCCAGTCACTGTCCTTCAGACGACCAGTGCGGATGCGGGTGGAATCGACCCGGCCCACAGAACAGAGTAGACGTATGGCAAGCTGCTCTTTTGACATCTCCAGACTGAATATTGCGGTGGGAACTTTGGCCAGCATGGCGGCATTTTGGGCCACATTCACGGCAAAGGCGGTTTTACCCATACTTGGCCGACCGGCGACAATAATTAAATCGGCAGGCTGCAAACCAGCGGTTTTCCTGTCAAAATCATCATAGCCTGATGGCACACCGGTAATCAGTTCCCGCCGCTCCGCCAACTTTTCGACATTTTGAAAGGCCTGGGAGATGATATCATTCATCCGATAGAAGGCCTGATTACTCTTGGTATTGGAGATATCAAAGATGGTCTTTTCTACATCGTCCAAGAGCAGATCAATATCATCCTGCTCCTCGAAACAGCGGCCGGCGATTTCCGAACTGGTTTGAATTAACTGCCGGAGAATACTCTTGTTGCGGACAATTTTGGCGTAATAGGTAAGATTGGCGGCAACCGGTACAATGTCGGTCAATGTTGCCAGGTAGGTAGGGCCGCCGGCTTCATCAAGCTTATGGCTGTCCTTTAAGGCGTTGCTGATGGTGATTAGATCTAGGGGTTCTGATTTTTCGGCAAGGCCGACCATGGCCCGGTAGATCGTTTGGTGAGCCGGCTTATAAAAGTCATTGGCATCCAGCAAATGCACGACCTTGTCCATTGCCTGCCTGCGCAGGAGAATTGAACCGATAACGCATTGTTCCGCCTCAATATTTTGCGGCGGCAGACGATGATTGATGGCAGGTTGGACAGGATTCGTCATTGCTCAGACCTCGCAAACAACAAAAGATTCAGCAACAGACGCTGACCCGCCAACGTCCGCTGCTGAACGAAATGAGCATATATTGATAAGTCCAACATCCGCGCATTATAGATTATTCCGCCAGGGGGACAATCTCTAGCTTGATATCGGCGGTCATCTGGTAGCCAATTTTGACCGGCACGTTGAAGGTGCCAATGGCCTTGATAGGCTCGTCAATGACAATTTTATGGCGGTCAATCTCAATACCCAATTCCGCCAGTTGTCCGGATATCTCCGCGTTGGTTACAGAACCGTATAATTTATCCTCGCTGCCAACCCGTTTGGCGATGGTAATTGTTGCGCCGCCAATTTTTTTGGCCAGGGCCTCGGCGCCGTCACGTTGGGATAATTTTCTTTCCTCAATGGCATCCCTCTCCGTTTCAAGGCGGATTTTGTTGGCCTTATCCGCCATAACAGCCAAGTTCTGCGGCAGGAGATAATTACGACCGTAGCCCGGTTTAACATTGACTATATCGCCTTCTTCGCCAAGGTTATCGATGGTGGTTTTAAGAATCAATTCCATGCTTATGCCTCGTATTATTATGTTTAGATTAAAATTATGTAAATTATTTATCCCGGTTGATTTAATTTCGGTTTACGAAAACTTATCCATGTATCTGCAACACCCAGAATGGCCAGTAAAACAATCCCGTAGGCCTGGATAGTTATAACGAAAAAAATCAAAAACTTAATGGGCCGGGGAATTGACCACCTGCCAAACAGGCTGGTGACAACGGCCAAACCCTGGAAAAAATATAAGGCGCTTAGGGCCAACACAATATTTATTCCCAGGACAGGTAAAAAACCACTAGGCCCAAACAACAGCAAAATCGCGCCAATCAGCAGCCAAACCAAAAAATCAGGCAGACGCCAGAACTGAAATTCTTCCCAGGCTTGTATTTGGCTTCTTTTTAACAGGCTGTTAATAAGCAGCATATTAAGCCAAATGGTAAAAACGGCTGAAATCACCAAGGCACCCGGAAAAACTTTAGGCACCATATGGCGCATTCGGGTAAATACCGCCCGGAGTTCCGGTTTCGACTTGGCGGGAAAATCCGGTGCTTTGCTATAGGCGTCAAAGGC
>JAADIV010000031.1 GCA_013151175.1 Deltaproteobacteria bacterium
GGCGCCCATGGGCTTGCAGAGTTTACAGGCGTTGGTGGTGGAGATGTAGTTGTGCCGGCCGCCGTTCGCAGGTTTTGGCAGATTTGTAATTGTACTTGCAGCACTCATTTTATCTCCTCCCGTCTTGGCATGAATTTCCAGATAGGGCTCATTACCGAGCTGTAAACCTCTTTGGCAAAATTCAGCATTCCCGTAAATCCCGCCAAGGCCTCCTTGCGTTCATGGTTATGATCGCAAAATCCCACTCCTAGCTTATAGGCAATGGGCCGTTCCTTAACCCCGCCGACAAAGATATCCACCGCCTTTTCCTGTAAAAACGCGGAGAGTTCCAGGGGGTTGGCATCATCAACAATAATGGTGCCGGGGGCGGTAATCTCCTGTAATTCTTTATATTCATCCGCCGTACCGGTCTGGGAACCCACCATAACTACATCCATATCAAGGAGGCGAAAGGCCTTGACCAACGAGAAGGCTTTGAAAGCCCCGCCCACGTAAATGGCCGCTCTTTTACCGCTCAGGGCCTTTTTATAGGCCATGAGACGCGGATAAATCTTGGCCAATTCCTCCTTAACGACCTGTTTGGCTCTGGCCATTATCTCGTCATCCTGAAAAAAGGCGGCAACGCTGTAAAGTGATTCCGCCATATCATCAACGCCAAAATAAGAGACCCGCAGATTGGGGATGGCGAATTCACTCTCCATCATTTTGGCGAGATGCATGGTGGCGCCGGAACATTGCACCACATTCAAAGCGGCGCCATGGGCCCGGCGAATATCATCCACCCGGCCGTCTCCAGTTATATTGGCCACCACGTTGATGCCAATTTTGTTATAGAGTTCCCGGATCATCCATATTTCGCCCGCCAGATTAAAATCACCCAGAATATTGATGCTTTTGGGGGGAATACCGCTGATATCCCCGGTTCCCACCAATTCGAACATGGCCTTACAGGCGGCCCGGTAGCCGTCCCGTTTGTTACCCTTGAAACCCTCGGACTGTACGGGTAACACGGGAATACCCTTTTCCAGGGCCACCCGTTTACATACGGCATTCAGGTCATCGCCGATGATCCCGACAATACAGGTGGAATAGACAAAGGCGGCCTTGGGTTGATGACGGTCAATCAGCTCAATTAAGGCGGCGTACAATTTTTTCTCGCCACCAAAAATCACATCTATTTCCTGGAGATCGGTGGAAAAACTCAGGCGATGTAACTCTGGCCCCGATGACAAGGCCCCGCGTATATCCCAGGTATATACGGCGCAGCCGATGGGGCCATGAACGAGGTGCAGGGCATCGGCTATTGGGTAAAGCACTACTCTGGAGCCGCAGAAGACGCAGGCCCGTTGACTGATGGCCCCGGCCAGAGATTCCTTATCACAGGCAATGCTGAACTGGTTTCCTGATTCGGTACGGCATATCTGGCTTTGCCGTTCCGCAAGTATGGCTGTTGGCATGGCTCTCTCCTGATCTTGGTGAGTAAACAGAGTTAGTGACTCATAACGCAATCACTGTGCCAATATGGACTTCCTAAAATTTAATAATGTAATATCAGGGAGATAATGAGATTAGCTAAGGATTTACTTGGGTAGTTGGAAGCGAAAATCGTTGTCAGCAACGGGACAAAAAGGAAGGAAGTACGACAAAAGTGTAGAGCCTGGCTGGTGAACTCTTACGTTTTATCAGCAGCAACCGTTATTCCTTTTATCGTTCATCAATGGTTCAATAATTTTGGTAAAGAGGAGGGCGGCCAAAACGGCGCCGACAATCGGCCCTAGGACATAAACGGTGAGAAAACCAAAGTGGTTATCCGGCAGGGCTGCTTTGCCCCAACCGGCGAGCATGGAAAACAGCCGGGGGGCAAGATCCCTGGCGGGGTTAAGGCCGGCCTGGGTCAAAGGCGAAAGTACGGAAATGATAGCGGTAACTGTCAAGCCGATAAACAACGGGGCCAAGGAGTCGTCCGGCCGGCCGATGTTACATCCTTCCGTAAGGGCAAACACCAGAAAAACAAGAGCGAATGTGCCCACCCCTTCGGCGAAAAATGCGGTCATGGTAGATACCGCTGCCGCCGCGCCGCTGCCGGGATTTGGATAAAATTCGCCGAACATCATGGCTGTTTGGATGGATGCGGGAGTTCCCCGCACGATGCCGTGCAGACTTTCATAGAGGGCGATGGACGGTGATAATAACGCGTACAACACCGCTGCGGCACAAAAAGCGCCAAGAAATTGGCCGGTTAGATAACCGGGAAGCTTGGCGGGGGCCATCCTGCCGCCTACTACCATGGCGATGCTGACCGCCGGATTTAGATGGGCGCAGGAGAGATGCCGGGTGGCATAAATGGCCAGAGCGACCCCTATACCCCAGACCGCCGCGACCTGGAAGAGACCGGTATGGGCCGAAAACAGAATTGTTACCGCGACTGAACCGCAGCCGAAAAATACCAGCAAAAAGGTGCCGATGTACTCTCCCGTAAAATCCCTGACATTCAGCAAAATAATCCTCCATAGTCGTACCGCTATGAGGCTGATTTGTTTTGTGGTTTATCTTTATATGATTGCTTTAAATTCAATTTCTTCGTTCCCAAATGTTGCCTCAATTACTTTATGCAATCCATGTCCAGGATTAGGTTCCCTTAAAATTTTTACCAGTTGATATTTGGACAATATTTTCAGGTCATTATTTAGACTTACAGGGGTACGATTCATCGCATACATAAGTTCGGAGTAAATGACTTTTTTCTTTTCTCTTAAATATCGAACTAATTTGGTACGTTCTGGCTTCAATATGGCCATTAGATCTGATGGGGCAACCCAAATGGTATTTTTAGGAGTTAATTTTCGGCCCTCATCAATTTCCTTGGCCGTTTCTTTTGCAGATATGAAGAAATCTTTTAGTGATCCTGCTTTGAGTTCAACTGTCATTTTATAAACTCCTTAATTTCACGTTCAAAACGATCAACAAGTTCTTCGTAACTTACAAAGTTATCAACTGTTGATATTTCGCCCAAATAATGTTTGTGGTGGAAATTATGAGTATTGTCATATCCAATAACTCGGCCATTATCTCCCGAGAATATTAAATTATTGATATACGCGAGACTATACTTCACGACCTCTCCATTTTCATTTTTCCATGCATCAATCTTGATAATTCCACCACCTCGTTTTGAGTTTATCGGGAATTGTTCTGAAATAACTTTTTTGAATTTTATTTTTGCCTTTCTCTTATCGCCCATAAATAAAATATATCAGATTATACATTATATGTAAAGCTGCTTGCCGCCGAACATTACATCTATGGCGCCTAATTTCAACTGCCTTTGCCCTGGCTCAACCTTAGCAGGAAATATGCTACAATTTTGTAATTAACATGCAAAACGCCATACGTTTATGCGCAGTAAATGTAATATGTAGTTTTTCTGCCCGGCTATTATTTACAGAATGCAATTTTAAATTACCTAATAGTAGCATGAGAATACAGCGTGCCAGATGGATTTATATTATATTTGGCATATAAAGTGCATTGGTATATTAAGGCAAACATGAAAACTATTAACCTTAAGTCTATTAACCTTTTACCACAGGAGAACATTATGAAGAAGATTGAGGCAATTATTAAACCATTCAAGCTGGATGAACTGAAGGAGGCGTTGGCGGAGTTGCATGTTACGGGTATGACCGTGACTGAAGTCAAGGGCTTCGGTCGTCAGAAGGGGCATACCGAGGTCTACCGGGGCGCGGAATATGTTGTTGACTTTATTCCCAAAATTAAGGTGGAGATTGTGGTGAGCGGGGAGCTAGTTGATCAGGTTATTGAAACCATCCTCGGCTCGGTCAAGACCGGCAAGATCGGTGACGGCAAGATATTTGTCATGCCCATTGAGACTGTCTGCCGCATCAGAACCGGTGAACGTGATAAAGACGCAATATAACAAAATCATTCAAGGAGATTATCATGCGTAAAAAACTAATATTTACCATTCTTGCCCTGAGTACCTTGGCCGGTACTGCCTGGGCGGGTACAGCCGCACCCTCTATAACCTCAAATGCCGCCGCCATTAAGGGCGTGCAAACCAATCTTAACTATGTTTGGACCTTGGTAGCCGCAGCCCTGGTATTTTTCATGCAAGCTGGCTTCGCCCTGGTGGAAACCGGTTTCACGCGGGCAAAAAACGCCATTAACATCCTCATGAAAAATTTGATGGACTTCGTAATTGGCTCTCTCGTATTCTGGGCTTTGGGTTTCGGTCTCATGTTCGGGGCTAACAATGGCGGCCTGTTCGGGACAAACGGCTTTTTCTTAAGCGACTTTCATGTTGGCGGTGATCCGTGGGTTCTGGCCTTCTGGATGTTTCAATGCGTCTTCGCCGCTACTGCCGCCACCATCGTCTCTGGCGCTATGGCTGAGCGTACCAAATTCAAGTCCTATCTTATTTACAGCGCCGTTGTTTGCGCCGTCATCTACCCCATCTTCGGTAGCTGGGCCTGGGGAAGTCTCTTCCACGGCGGCGGCTGGCTAGAGCATATGGGCTTTATTGACTTTGCCGGTTCTACCGTAGTTCATTCCATCGGCGGCTGGGCCGCTCTGGCCGGAGCCATTGTTCTTGGCCCCCGCATCGGTAAATACGGCAAGGATGGCAAACCGCGCGCCATTCACGGTCATAATATCCCCTTGGCCACTCTTGGTGTTTTCATTCTCTGGATCGGCTGGTTCGGATTTAATCCAGGCTCCACCACTGCCGGGGATACCGATATTGCCATGATCTTTGTTAATACCAACCTGGCAGGCGCCGCCGGTTGTCTCACCGCCATGTTCACCTCCTGGATACTCTTCAAAAAGCCGGAAATCGGCATGACCCTGAACGGCGCTTTGGCAGGTTTGGTTGGTATTACCGCCGGTTGCGCCAATGTTACGCCGGGCAGCGCGATAATCATTGGTGCCATTGCCGGGGTACTGGTGGTCTTTTCGGTATTATTTATTGACAGAATAAAGATAGATGATCCCGTGGGCGCCGTATCGGTACACGGGGTATGCGGAGCCTGGGGAACCCTGGCTGCCGGCCTGTTCAATATCGGCGGCCCCACTGTTCATCTCATCATCGCTCAGCTCACCGGAATCGGCACTGCCTTTGTCTGGTCATTCGGCTGCGCTTTCATTCTCTTCAAGATACTTGCCTGGACCATCGGCCTCAGAGCCAGTGAAATAGAGGAAATTGAAGGTCTAGATATTCACGAACATGGTGGCCATGCCTACGATTTCCTGTCCACTAAAACCGTATAATTAGTTTACCCAATGGCGGGGCGGTCATTTTACCGTCCCCGCTTTTTTCATAAATTTTAAGTAAGGAGATTAAAAATGAAATTGCTGAGCAAAAAAACAGTTGTAATCATGGCCACCGCCCTTTGCGTGGGAGCGGCAGCCGGCACGGCCCTGGCCGCTGCCAAACCCACGGCTGATGTATCCGTGGATGCCTTGAGTAAATATGTATGGCGGGGTTTTGAGCTAAGCCGGGACAGCATGGTTCTGCAACCATCCATGACCGTGGCCTATAATGGCTTTTCTGCCAATCTTTGGAGCAATCTGGATACAAACAGTTTCACAGACAATACCAATAGCTGGACGGAAACGGATATGACCCTGAGCTATGAGCGCAGCCTGGGTATGGTGGATTTGTCCGGTGGTTACATCTATTATGGTCTTGACGGCGCTGCCGACAGTCAGGAAATATATGTGAGCGCCGCCTTAAATACCATGCTTACCCCGACCCTGACCATCTATCGGGATTACGACAGCTTTCCCGGTTGGTATATAACTCTAGGTATCTCCCATTCCGTGCCGATAAAGGATGATATCGCTCTGGATCTGGGGGCGCAAATCGGCTATCTGGCGGCAGATGAGGCCAGTTCCTACGGCGTGGTGGTCAATGGCGCTCAGTCCGCAACCGATGCCTACAGCGCCTTTCATGACGGCCTGCTCACCGCCTCCGTTACTTTCCCGGTGAGTAAGTATGTGTCCATTACCCCCAAGCTCAACTATTCGTTCCCGCTCACTAGCAAGGCCAGTGACCTTATCGAGGTCACCAGTTTCGGCTATAACGGCACCATGGGCAGCGGCCACGACAGCTTTCTTTACGGTGGGGTAAATATCGACCTGTCCTTTTAACCACTAACCGGAGAGGCCCAAATCATTCGGGCCTCTCCTTTTCTGTATTATAAGCTAAGCCGGACTTAACTATTCAGCGAAATGAGTAAAAACCTCCTCATAATTCAGCAATCGGCAAATAAAATTCCCGGCAATATTCTGGAAACTGCCGCCAGGCACAATGTCAAACTTCGGGTAATCAAGTTATGGCATAAGAATACCGCTATTCCCTCCTCCTTAAAGAAATATGACGGTTTGTTGGTACTTGACAGCGCTGTATCGCCGTCAACAAGCGGCGCCCGTAAAAATCGTGTCAATGAAGTTATAATGAAGTCGTTTGCTGAAGACCGCCCGTATCTCGGCATTGGCAGCGGCAGTCACCTCATGGCTGCCAGTCAGGGGGCGGTTATCGGCGATAATTGTCCCCACGATATTGGCTTTATCACCGGCTACCTCACCCACAAGGGCCGGGAACACCCCATCTTTCAAAATCTTCCCAATAAAATTTTGCTCTTTAAATGGCATCGTCAGGTCGTTATGCCGCCCATGCCCGCTGATATTGACATCTTGGCCGCCTCGGTGTCATGTCAATTCGAGGCCATTTCCATCGTTGGCCGTCCCCACATAGTAGGGTTGCAATTTTTAAATAACGCCGCCGCCCTCCGGGATGTAAAAAAATATGTGATAAAGGACAAAAAATGGTTATCTTCGCGTGAAGAAGAAGCCTTGCCGACAATTCTGGATGAGGCGGCGCGGCTTGGGAATATTGCCACAAACCATTTTACCGCTATTTTTACCAATTTTATCAATATGATATAGGTGTCAGGGGACAGGGGGTAGGTGTAGGGGCAGGTTTTAAACCTGCCCTTGCGGCGCCTCTTGTTACTACGGCAGGTGATTGTCAAAAAACAGAAAACGGCATCATTATAATTGTCCCGTAGGGGCGGGCCCCCGTGCCCGTTCTTGTTCGGTTCGTAATTGGCAATAATTATTGTATGTAACGTAATTCATTATGGGAGCTGCTTTTATGACCGCAGTTAACAGCAACAACAGATTCGCTCTCATCTCCCAGAAGGGGCCTTTCGCCACCCTGGGTACCCCCATGGCAAACCTCGTTTTTGCCGGGCAGTCGAGGGAGTTCGCCCGCCAATTACGGGCTAGCAATCTTATTACCCAATACCGGGTGATTAGGGCCCAGATATTCGAATTTTTGAACATCAGCTCCTTTGCCGCAATAGATTCTCTCCTGGCTGACAAAAGCCGCCGGGCGGAGATGAACCGCCGTAGTTACCGCCTGTTGGGTAATATGTTCGGTTTACGGGGCAGCGAAGAAGAGATAATCGCCGCTATCCGGGGTTATTCACGCACGGCAGACCGGGTTATCCGCTATCTGCAGGGCCGGGTGATGGCCCAATACGCCCCCTATATTGAGATGACAAACGAGATTGACATTACTAGCAGCCTCGTGGATCTGCTCTTAATAACCTTCGACAAACGCTATCACCAAAAGGCCCGTTTTGAGGCCCGGCGCAAACTTCTGCTCATGTATTTGGCCGGTTCCATCGATCAGCGTGAACGGGAAACCAGGGTCGAGAGTTCATTCATCGAGTTTTTGGGCTTCTTGAACGAACACGTTTGGAGTCCCGATATGCTTATCGGTGAGCTAGAGATATCCTGCCTTTTGAGCCGGCACCGCCCCGATAATTTTGCCTGCAGTGATGTAGAGGTTATTCCCTTGCAACAGAGTGCCGAGATTGAGAAAAAAACCGGCGTTAAGACTACTCTGATTAAGCGCCGTCGTTTCAAGTGCCAGGGGCGTGAAATTCCGGTCTATGTCTCAATCCGGAAAAAACCGCCGGAGGCCAAGGTCTTAAAACTTCTGCGTAAGGGTGAGGAAAATCCGGCG
>JAADIV010000160.1 GCA_013151175.1 Deltaproteobacteria bacterium
CGGCAATAATAAAATACTCCCAGGCGATTGACTTGGTATAGAAAATGGCGATGACCAGAACCGCCCCCATGTCATCGGCAATAGCGAGGGCGGAGAGGAAAATCCTTACCCCGTATGGCACCCGGTTCTTGACCAGACTTAACACGGCCAAGGCAAAGGCAATATCAGTGGCCATGGGAATTCCCCAACCGGCCGCAGTTTCGGTATTATAATTAAAGAGGTAAAATATGACCGCCGGCAGCAACATACCCCCAACGGCGGCTGCCACTGGCAACACCGCCTTGCGGAAGGAAGAAAGCTCACCGATCATGACTTCCCGTTTAATCTCAAGCCCCACGGTGAAGAAAAAGAGCGACATCAGTAATTCATCAATCCAATGCAACAGACTCTTACTGATACTTAGCGGCCCCAGACTTATAGACAGTGGTGTGTGCCAGAAATGTTGATAATGCTCCGGAGCCATACCGCTCCACAACAGAGCTAGCAGAGTGGTACACAGGAGCAGAACACCGCCGGTAACGATCTTTTTGAAAAATTTTTGATACGGCCCGCCAATCATGGGTAGGGCCGGAGCTTGCTCACACTTAGTTTCAAACATAATTTTTAAGCCTCTTCAGCCTTCTCTCGTACAGGGGGTACAGACTCGAAGGCGGAAACAAACAAGGTAAGCGAACGTAACAGGACTCCGCTCTGAGGCGTTAGTGAGAACTCTTGCACTACGGGGCAACATCAATTTTGGTGTCCTTGGTGAACTATTACCTTATACATTGCAAGTTAATCACGATACGGTTACATTTGCAGTCCGGTTTCTAACCTCTAACTTTTTCTTATTTTAAATGCTGCTGGCAATTGATATTGGTAATAGCCACACGGTAATCGGCCTGTTTCGGGACGGTTCCCTGGCCCACAACTGGCGGATACAGACGAATCGCAAAAACACCGCCGATGAAATAGCCGCCACACTGCACGGTCTTTTTTCCCAACAAGGCCTGCATTTCACCGGCATTGGCGGCATGATTATCGCTAATGTCGTGCCGCCGTTGGAAGACAGTTGGCTAGCCTTCGCCCGTACTATAACCATTACCCCGCTTATGGTCAACGAGCGCCTCCAAACCGGTATGCCCATTCTGACTGATAATCCCGCCGAGGTGGGCGCCGATCGCATAGTGAATGCAGTGGCCGGATTCCAAAAATATGCCGCCCCGCTAATCATCGTTGATTTTGGCACCGCCACCACTTTCGACTGTGTCTCCGGCCTGGGTGAATATATGGGCGGCGCTATAGCGCCGGGCCTGGCTATTTCTCTCGATGCCCTGGGCAGATGTGCCGCCCGCCTACCGCGTATTCATGCCGCTCCACCCCAAAATGCCATCGGGAAAAATACTATCAGCGCGCTTCAATCTGGGGTTTTGTTTGGTTATGGCGGCCTGGTTGAGGGCCTGGTGAGCCACCTGAGCGCCGAATTTCCCGCACCGCAGCCATTGGTGATTGCCACCGGCGGTATGGCCCAAATCGTCGCGCCATACGCTCCGGCGATAAAAAAGATTGAACCGCAGCTTACCCTGGAAGGACTAAAACTGATTTATGAGCGCTGCCACTAAACCGCTTCTACCAATTCGTCTGCAAAGAGGCGATTATATAGGCCTGGCTGCCCCCTCCGGGCCGCTTACGGATGATATTACCGCAGGCCTTCGTATGCTGCGGGATACCGGTCTTAATGCCGTAGTCAGCCAGGATATAGACCGCCGCCATAACTATCTGGCCGGCCCGGATAAGCGCCGTATTGCCGAGCTGCACGAATTATTCAGGAACCCACGAATAAAAGCAATCTGGGCGGTAAGGGGTGGTTTTGGCTGCACCAGGATTATCGCCGATCTAGATTATCAGTTGATTAAACAAAACCCCAAGATATTAATCGGTTTTTCTGATCTCACCATTTTGCTGAATACAATTCACCGACAAACCGGCCTGATAACCTTCCATGGCCCGGTATTGTCCACCATTATCAGGGACGGCCAGACCGCGCTTACGGACTGTTTAACAGCCCTTTCCCTGCCCCGGCCCCCCGATTTTAACATAAAAGGTCTTGAAATTCTCAGATCAGGACAGGCCGCCGGCCCAATTATAGGCGGTAACCTCACCTCCATGGTTAGTCTTTTGGGAACCCCATACGAGCCGTATTGGCCGGAGTCTCTGCTATTGTTGGAGGATATAAACGAACCGGCCTACAAGGTTGATCGAATGCTCACCCAGTTAAAGTTGGCCGGGCGGCTTGAGCGAATAAGAGGCATTATCCTGGGCGATTTCCTGGATGGTAATTCACGTCCCTTGGGAGATATTGAGCTGATTTGGCAGCGGGTTTTGGAGATCACCGCCCCTAACATTCCGGTCTGGGCCAATTTCCCGGTGGGACACGGCCCCGAAAACCGGATCATGCCCATAGGATCACAGGTGCTGATGGACTCAAACACCGGCTGTCTGAAATTTCAGGCAGACTGCCTGAGGCACCACGCTGAATAGTTACAAACGGCCCTGAATTATTGTTTACCTAAAAGCTAACTACCAAGGGGGTTGGCCTTTCCACAATTTTCATTATAAAACCCGTAGGTTACGTTATAAATACAGGAGAAATGATGGATCTATCAAACGCAATCGCGCACATAAAGCAAAAAACCGGCTTCACAAAAAATGTCGGCATGATTCTGATGCATAACGGCACGGTCAGGGAATTGTCGGAGGACAACAAGAGGCGGATTCAGGCCCTGGAGGTAAAACCGGATCAGGAAAAAATTGAACAGATCCGGTTGGAGTTTCTCGGCAGACCAGGGATATTCGATATTGTTATCTATGCCCGTGAGGGTATATTCCAACCAGGTGAAGACTTACTTTTTCTCATCGTAGCAGGTGATATCAGAGAAAATGTCGAACCGGCACTGGCCGATTTACTGGATCGGGTAAAGGGCGGCCCCATTGCCAAACGGGAGATTATAATCTGAATCTTTTACCGCTCTAGCAGAGCCGCTACCTCGTCATGGAGCCGTTTCGCCAATTCCTGCTTTTGGGCCATCTTAAAACCACTGATATCGATGGGCTTACCGATGGTAATCGTTACCCGGCCGGGTCGGGACAGCAACTTACCCTTGGGCATTATCTCGTGAGTGCCGCGAATAGCCACTGGCACGATAGGCACCCCGGACTTAATAGCCAATACCATGCCGCCGCTTTTAAATTCCCGCAGCCTGCCATCGGGGCTTCTTGTCCCCTCCGGGAAGATGATTACCGAGGCGCCGGCGGCAATACGCTCTGCGGCCGCATATAAGCTTTTTAGGGCCTGCCGTCCCCTTGAACGATCAATGGGGATATAACCAGCCTGCCGCATACCATGGCCAAAAACGGGAATATCGAACAACTCTTTCTTGGCTAGCCAACGGAAACTAATATGCAAATAGCCCTGCAAAGCGAAGATATCAAACTGACTCTGATGATTGGCCGCCAAGATGTATGGTTGATTCGGTTGTAAATTTTCGCCGCCCTGTAATTCAACCCGCATCCCGGCCAGGCCGGAAATAATCTTCGCCCAATAACGCGGCAGCACTTGTACCCCATCCTCCGAAGCCCTGAAGATAACCGTAGCAATAATTGCCAGGGTACAGGCCAAAATCGTAACGACCGGCACCACCATTAAGACAAAGAACCCCCTGATCTTATATAAATTCACCCGTTCCTCTCTATACTGAAGATATTCAATTTTAATGACTTGCCATAAATTAATTGGGATTAAATTTATTATCGATGAAAAACCTAATAATGGTCAGTCATAGCACAAAACAAAATAAAGGTCAAAATTGGTCTTGCCGCCTCTTATATCATTAATTCTTGCATGTCAGTAAAAAGATATTGACGTCAACGACCTTTCCTCGTACAGTGCCCCCCATTTTTTCCAATTCTGTTCGGGAATGTTCTTGAGCATGTATTTGGATCCAGAAGGCCAAAAAATATTTATCTCTGCTTTTGGCAAGTTTTGGGAAATTACAAAAATAACTTGCCGAGAGGCCTAACTAAAATGAATTTTTCTCTTAAACAACGCATTGTTATTCCCCCCTTAATCGTTATTTTCTTTCTACTTGTCGTCTCACTTTTTTCGTACCGTAACTTGAATATTCTCGGCCGCACAGTTGATAATCTAGCCGTTTCCGCCAGTGCCACCCTAAGTTCGGCAACTGATTTGGCAAACAATATTTCAAGCGTCCAATTTGCGGTCAGCAAATTTTTCAATGAAGCCGGTGGTGCCAACTTTGACCAGGCTATGCAGAGTCTTGAGAAAATTAAAACCATGGCCCAGGTGCAAAAAAGCCCCCGGATTATCGAGACTATTAACGGACTTACTAAGTTGACCAAGGCTGCCAAAATCCGTTTTAAGTCTCTAATCAAACAAAATAAAGAGTTCCTGACCACCCAGAATGAGGTACAAAAATTATCGGCCCGAGCCGGGGATAAGGCTGCCGCCATTTTGGAGATCATGACCAGAGCGGGCAACGATATGCGTTCTCCCAAGGTCGCCAACCAGAAAATACTGGACACGGCTTTCAATGCCTTGGTGGATCCCCTCGCCAAGGGTGATCTGAAATTCGCCCTGGAAGATTATTGGGATGCCTGGGCCGGATATACCGCCGTCTATATCAAACTTCACAAAGATGCCGACAAGGCTCTGAACGGCACCATGCTAGCCCTTTATAGTTTCCAAGCCAAGGATATAAACATGGTTAAGGCTGATATGGGACAGACTAGGGATCAGACTATTATCAAGATAAAACGCGTCAATTTGCTACTCATGATCATCAGTATTATCGCTGTCTTGTTGGGAAGCATTATTTCCTTTCTGCTGGGGCACCGCCTTTTTAATGTTATCAAGGGCATCTCTCATGGTTTGGCAGGAAGCTATATGGAGGTTCATGATGCCTCCAGAAATTTAACTGCTGCCAGCCAGGAAATAGCCAATTCAGCCTCCTCCCAGGCCGCCTCTTTGGAAGAGATAGCCGCTGCCTTAGAGGAGGTAACTTCCATGGCAAGACACAGCGCCGATAACGCTCAACAGGCTGAGGGTTTGATGAGTAATACTCAAAATACCATAGCTGAGGGTTCCGATTCCATGCGTAACCTGATAACTGCCATGGACAGCATCTCCTCCTCCAACGAAGAGACCCAGAAAATCATTAAAGATATCGAGCAGATTGCCTTTCAGACCAACCTGCTAGCCCTAAATGCCGCAGTGGAGGCGGCAAGAGCAGGAGAGGCCGGGGCCGGTTTCGCTGTGGTTGCCGATGAGGTGCGTAATTTGGCCGGTCGGTCATCTGTGGCCGCTGGCGGTACCAATGAGATTATTGCCAACTCCACGACCAAGATTAAGAACGGTGGTGAGATTGTGGAACAGACCTCCAAGGCCTATGAAGAGATTGCCGAAAACTCCGGCCAAATTGCCAGTATGGTAGCGGAGATTGCCGTTGCCGCCGGCGAACAAGCTACAGGAGTGGGAAATATTAAGGAATCAATCATTCATCTTGATGAGGTTGGCCAACAAAATGCGGCAAGTTCCGAGGAACTAGCTGCCGCTGCCGAGACCATGCAGGATCAAGCCAATATACTCCGTAATTTTGTCCACGAGCTAATGAATCTCATTGGTCAAACGGTACAGACAACAGACAATGCAACTGGGGTGGATAAATGTGGTGTCGTTGATGTAAAGTTAATAAATTAGTCCCGATAAACGCAATGAAATTAGCTATTTGAAAATAAAGTGCAAAAAAACTACAAATTGTAAGTTAAAATCAAGGAGGAGATATAAGTGAAAAAGGTTC
The DNA here is from genome assembly GCA_013151175.1 of Deltaproteobacteria bacterium. GTDB lineage: Bacteria > Desulfobacterota > Desulfobulbia > Desulfobulbales > VMSU01 > JAADIV01. The sequence continues at coordinate 5,856 of JAADIV010000160.1, forward strand.
TAATCTTTTTTATGGCTGCGAGTCTTATGGGACTGACGGCCAGTGAGGTTATGGCGGGTGGAGATACCCTCTTTATCCAAAAATGCGGCAATTGTCACAAAAGCGGTGGTCAGGCGGCAGCGGTCAATCCGGCCGACAAAGCTGGCCGGATTTGGCAAAAATATTTTAAGCGCGGCCGCCACCCCGTTGAAATGGGAATTAGTGATGGTGACCTTGAGACTATCATCTCCTATCTCGTTGATCATGCCGCTGACAGCGACCAACCGGCAGAAGCAGTCATTCCCAAATAAAATTTTCATAATTAAACATCTATAAAATAACCTTTTAAAGCACTAACAGGAGGCATACACCAAAAATGAAAAAATACCTATTACTCCCAGCCCTGTTCATCATGGCCTGGTCAGGTACCGCCATGGCGGCGGCTCCCACAACCGTAACCATTCCAACCACTGATTATAATGCCATTATAAGCCAATTAAAAGCCTTGCAGCAGAGGGTGAACAAACTGGAGCATCGAGGTTCCACCAATAAAGTGACCGCCATTCCCGCCAAGGTCACTAATGATATTAATGATATCTATGACACCTTGGACGAGGTAGAGACCAAGACATTGAGGGATAAAATAAACCTGGGAGCCGAGTTGCGTACCAGGGTGGATAATTTCGTAGTCAAGAATCATCTGTACTTTTCTGACAAAGCGCCAACACCGCATTACAAGGAGAGTAATGATAATAGTTGGAGCAACCGTTTCCGTCTAAACCTGGATGCCGAGATTCTGAAAAATCTTAAATTCACCGGACGTCTAACCACTTATAAATATTTTGCCGGCAGTAACTCGCCGGATGCCGCAGTCTATGGAGATTACAATAGCGCCCATCTGCCAAACGGCAGTAATGTGAGACTGGATCGAGCCTATATTGACTGGGTACCTTCAGGAATGCCCGTGCCACTGGCCATTACTTTCGGCCGCCACCCCTCCTCAGAAGGCCCCCCATTAGAGTTGAAAGAGAACCGCAAGCGTCAATCGACCTATCCTGCTCTGCTTTTCGATGGAGAAGCTGACGGTATTGTAGCCACCATCGGCTTGGAACGTTACACGGGCTGGAAAAATTCCGCTCTGCGCTTTGCCTATGGCAAGGGCTATCAGGACAAGGATAGCGTTAACGCCTATCTAGATTCGCCTAGCGGCCTAAATGACACCGATGTCTTTGCCGTCTTCTTTGAAACCGAGATCCCCGACGTTGATAACAGCCTCATAGTCTTGAGCGCTTTGAGAGCCAATGAAATGGCAGTTGATTTTACGAATTCATCGATTGTCCAATTGGGCGGCAATAAACTCAATGTCGGTGATATGGATCTTTACGGAATTCATGTCCAGGCTGATAAAGTCATGCACTCTAATTTTGATGTCTTTATGTCCTTGGGTCTGAACCATACCCATCCCAATGGCCGGTATTTCAATTATGTTACGCCGAATGGACCTACAAAGTTGGGCCTATTAAACAACGATGGTACCAGTGAACACACCGGTTGGGCTCTCTATACCGGTGTGCGTTACACTATCACCAGTACCAGTTTACAGAACCCCAAGATTGGCTTTGAATATAACCACGGCAGCGAGTACTGGTTCAGCTTTTCCTCAGGGCCGACAGAACTCTATAACAAACTGGCTAGCCGCGGTAATGTCTACGATCTCTATTATATTCAGCCCTTTAACAAAAATCTTTATGCCCGGATAGGATATACCTATATTGATTATAACTATAACCTGACCGCCTTTCCGGTGGGTGATTTCGGCAAATCTCAAGAAGAGTTACGTAATGCCTATTTCCTGATGGACTGCCGCTTTTAGAGCAATTCCTCGCGCGCTCCCCTTCTCTTATCGTCTGG
>JAADIV010000165.1 GCA_013151175.1 Deltaproteobacteria bacterium
ACACTGCCGCTAAAATCAACCGCCTGCATAAAGTGACCGACACCGCCCATGGTGAATATATCCCGGCCGCTGAACTGTGATTCACGCAGGATCCAGACCACCTTCTGGGGCGGCAAGCCGAGAATATGCATGGTAACACACCACCACTCATCCCGTTTGCTCTCATCCCTGCTGATATCAGAGATCACAGCATAGAAAAATGATTGGGGTTCGGCAACGGCCACCAAGACAACATCCCCAGTCATGGTATCAGCTTTAAATGGTATAATTTTACGAAGTTCTTTGACAATATTTTCCATAATCAATAATCATGACGTTGGCCATCTGCCCGGCTTACGGCCGCAATAAATTCTTTTGCCTTAGCAATATCCTTGCGGCCCGGCTCAACTTCCACTCCGGAATTGACGTCTACCGCGAAAGGACGCACCCGACGGATGGCCTCCTCGACATTGGCAGCATCTAAACCGCCGGCAAGAATACACGAAGCGGCAAAATCCGCCTCCGCCGCCAACTGCCAGTCAAAATGCTCACCGGTTCCACCAACCTTATCCGGATGCCAGGTATCCAGCAGAACCCCCTTTACCACGCCCCTATAATGTTCCCAGACAGCGAGGCTCTTTCTATCATGCACCCGCAGGGCCTTAATCACCGTGGCGGCAATGGATTGACAATATTCAGGCGGTTCTGAACCATGCAACTGCACCAGAGTCAGACCGCAATACTGGACGATATCGTTAAGCAGATCAGGATCTTCATTAACGAAAACCCCTACGGTGTTAACAAAAGGGGGTAATTGCCGGATAATTTCCCTGGCCTGTTCAGGTTCGATATACCGCGGACTCTCCCTGGCAAATATAAACCCCAGGGCATCAACTCCCAACGGCACCAAAGCCAGCGCCTCCGCGAGATTCGTCATCCCACAGATCTTAATTCTTGTCCGCCAGGCGGCGTTCTCAACCATGGTAGTCCCGTAAAACGCGCAGTCCCTGGGCACGATCCCCGGATCGCATCAAAGACTCGCCAATCAGGGCCGCGCATACCTTATGTTCAGACAGACGGCGAATATCACGGCTCTCCTTAATCCCCGACTCACTGACCACCGGAATTTGGGCGGGAATTTCCCGCATAACCCGAAATGTGGTGCCAATATCCATAGAAAAATCCTTTAAATTACGATTATTTATACCGATAAGATCACTGCCGGCTGTCAGAGCCCGTTCCGCCTCCCCTTCGTCATGCACCTCCACCAGGGCATCAAGCCCCAATTCACGGGTCAAGGCCAGATAATCCCTGATTTGGGTATCATCAAGAATTGCCGCGATCAGGAGTATCGCATCGGCACCGAACATAGCCGCTTGGCGAATCTGGATTGCATCAATCATAAAATCCTTGCGCAACACCGGCAGAGCAACAGCCGCTCTTATGAGCGGAATATAAGTCAGAGATCCTTGAAAAAAGCTCTCGTCGGTAAGCACCGAAAGGGCCTGGGCGCCGCCGTCCTCATAGGCGCGCGCGATAGGCACCGGCTCAAAATCAGGGCAGATCACGCCCTTTGAGGGGGAAGCTTTTTTGGCCTCGGCAATAATTGCCACGCCGCCGTACTCCACCAAAGCCCGCTTAAAACCACGCGGCGGTGAGATCTCCATTTCCGGGGGCCGCAAACCACAGCGTTTAAGCGCCGCCACCTCAAGACGCTTTTTTTCGACAATCGTATCCAGAATCATAAATATACGCTAAATGTTTCTACAAAAATCAACCAACGCGTTAAGTTTCGCCAGGGCAGCTCCACTGGCAATTGTGCCGGCGGCCAGGGCCAGTCCTTCCTGCAGGCTTTCTACCTTTTGGGCGGCAAGCAAGGCAGCTCCGGCGTTCAGCACTACCATATCGTAACGGGGGCCGAGGTCGCCGTTTAGAACACCGCGCAGTTGTCCGGCCGATTCTGCCGCTGTTTTACCACCCTGTAATTCTGCTAATTCTACCCGGGGTAAACCCACCTCTTCCGGGGTAATGGTATATGTGCTAACACCATCACTGCTTACCTCTGAAATTTTGGTTTCGCCGGTGGTGGTTATCTCATCAATGCCCCCGGCTCCACAGACCACCAAGGCCCGGCGTACCCCAAAATTATGCAGGGCCCAGGCAATTTTCTCAGTGAGATCGGCGGCGTACACCCCCAATAAATAGGTGTTGGCGCCAGCGGGATTGGTCAACGGCCCCAAAATATTAAAGATTGTCCGAATAGCAATCTCACGCCTTGGACCAATGGCATATTTCATCGCCCCATGCATCCTTGGCGCAAACATAAAGCCAATACCAACCTGCCTGATACAGCGGCCTATCTGCTCCGGATCCAGATTCAGATCAACCCCCAGGGCCTCCAGAACATCGGCACTGCCGCAATGACTGGAGATTGAGCGATTACCATGTTTGGCCACCGCCACCCCGGCTCCGGCCACGACAAAAGCACTGGTGGTGGAAATATTAAAAGTACCGGAGGCATCACCTCCCGTGCCAACTATATCCATCAGCACACCACCGGCCGCCCCGGCGTCAATCACCACCGCCTTTTCACGCATCACCCTGGCCGCCCCGGTGATCTCCGCCACTGTTTCACCCTTCATTCGCAGGGCCGTGATAAATGAACCAATCTGAGCATCGGTGCTGGCTCCGGACATGATTTCGTTCATCACCGCAATCATCTCATCTTCATCAAGATCATTGCCATCTACTAGTTTGGATATCGCCTTTTTAATCATGGTTGGTTTTCAACAAAATTTTTCAGTAATTGCGCGCCAGCCGGCGTCATTATGGATTCAGGATGAAACTGCACCCCCTCTACGGCCAGAGTTTTATGGCGAAGGCCCATCAACTCACCCTCGGCCGTGCGGGCCGTGACAATTAAACAGTCCGGGAGATCGTCCGCCACCACCAATGAATGATAGCGCATGGCCGAGAAAGGATTGGGCAGACCGGCAAATACCCCCTTGCCGTCATGTTCAATCATGCTAGTCTTGCCGTGCATAACCCGACCGGCCCGGATGACCTGGCCGCCAAAGGCCCGGCCGATAGCCTGATGTCCCAGACAGACACCCAAAATAGGGAGCGTACCGGCAAAATGTTTAATCGCCGCCACCGAGATACCGGCCTTATCAGGGGTACACGGCCCCGGCGATATCAGCAAACGATCCGGCCGCAACGCCGTAATCTCCGCCAAGGTAATCCGATCATTCCGGAATACCTTCACCTCATGCCCCATGCCGCCAATGGTCTGGACGATATTATAGGTAAAGGAATCATAATTATCAATTATAATAATCACGCCGACAACCCCTTCTCCGCCAATTCAACCGCCTTTCGCAATCCCATGGCCTTATTAATTGTCTCCTCAAATTCCGTCTGTGGATCTGAGTCGGCGACAATTCCGGCCCCGGCCTGCAGCCACAGATCATCGCCACGCATAACAAATGTCCGAATCGTTATGCAGATGTCCATATTGCCGGAAAAACCGAAATAGCCCACCGCCCCGGCATATGATCCCCGTCGTTCCGGCTCCAGTTCCTCAATAATTTCCATGGCCCGGATCTTAGGCGCCCCGCTTACCGTACCGGCCGGGAAACAGGCCTTTAAGACATCAAACTGATCCAGACCGGGGCGCAATTCACCATGCAGCCCGGAGACGATATGCATCACATGGCTATAGCGCTCGACCACCATCAGGTCGCGAGTTTCCACCGTCCCATAACGGCAGACCCGCCCCAGATCGTTGCGGCCCAAGTCGACCAGCATAAGATGTTCCGCCCGCTCCTTGGGATCGGCCAGCAACTCCCGCTCCAGGGCCAGATCAGCGGCTTCATCCCCCCCGCGTTTACGGGTTCCGGCAATGGGCCGCAATTCTACATCACCATCCTCTAAACGCACAAGAATCTCAGGCGATGAACCTATCTGAATCACACCATCTAACTGCACATAAAAGAGATATGGACTGGGATTAATATGCCGCAAAGCGCGATAAAGGGTTAATGGCTTGAGAGTGGTCTTGGCGTGAAACTTCTGCGATAAAACCACCTGAATAACATCACCGGCCAGGATGTAATCCTGGGCGCGGGTCACCATATTTTTGAACTCCTGCTCAGACATATTGGCGGAAAAATCGTGGGCAGCCGTCTTTGGCTGCCGTCCGGCCATTGTCTCCGGCAGCGGCTGCCGCAATAGTTCAACAATCCGCTCTATATCGACTAGCGCCTCTCTGTACATAGCCGCAAGATCAGCTGCCGCCCCGATTGGCACACAATTGACCACAGTAATTGTCTGGCGCACATTATCGTAAATCAGGACAATCCGGGGCACCATCAAGGCGGAATCGGCATCTGCCAAGGGGGGATTTTCACTCGGCAGTTCTTCCATAAAACGCACCATATCATAGCCCATATAGCCTACGGCTCCGCCAAAAAATCGGGGTAAATATGAGGTGTCACAAGGCCCGAAAGAGGCTAGCAAGTCTTTAAGAGCGGTAATTGGATCGCCGCTGATCTCCTGAGTTTCTTCACCCCGGCGGATGGATATTTTGTCCCCCCGGCTGCTCAATACCGCCAGCGGCTCAATGCCGATAAACGAGTAACGGCCCCACTTCTCACCCCCCTGCAAACTTTCGAGTAAAAAGGCGTACCTCTGGCCCGCAGCCACTTTGGCAAAGACCGTGAGCGGCGTGTCCAGATCAGCGATTACTTCCCGGCAAACCGGAATCAGGCCGGCTTGACCAGCCATCTCTTTGAATTCGCTTAAATTAGGTTTAATCATAGATTCCCGGCTTTCCCGGTTCCGCGTAAACATAAAAAAAGCCATGTAGCCCTTTTACAGGCCGCATGGCTTTTTTTATAACATAAATTTTAGTATAACAACGGCGACAAAAAACCGCTCCAACGTAAACCGTGCCGATCCAGTATGACAAGATTCAAACATTATCCCCTCCGGTCACGACCTCTTAGGCTCATAACCAGGAATTCTCCTTACATCGGAGGAAGCACCAGATGTTGACGCTCCTATTAGACTGCTGACTTAAACTATGCCTGCGCCTGTACCGATGCAACAAAGGCATTAACCCTTCGGGTCAGGCGGGACACCTTGCGGGAGGCATTCTTCTTATGCAGCACACCTTTCACGGCAACCCGGTCAATTATGGGGATTACCGCCTTTAAAGCCGCCTGAGCGCCATCAACCGACTGGGCCTCAATCGCCGCGTCAACCGCCTTGATGGCAGTCTTCATTCTACTGCTGTTGGCCCGGTTCCGCATCCTGCGCACCTGGCTCTGCCTATTTCTTTTTAATGCCGACTTATGATTTGCCAAAACTTCTTCTCCTGCCAATTTTATATAAATTAAGGGGAACCTCAGTGCCACGTTTTCCCTACGGAAAGCACACTATACTAAATTAATTAATCATCCATGTCAAGGGCATAGAACTGGCCCGTATTTTTTATCGGCATTCATGGCCGTGGTTGATTTCTGCCCTAAAAAAACAGGCCGTGATAATCTTGTATTTCATCCGCTTTTAAGGCATAATGCCATGTATGTTGAATGTCTTACACTCCCTGCGTTGGCAGGACATAGTCGACATATTGATTGTCGCTTTCATTATCTACCGGATAATTTTGTTGATCAGAGGCACGAGAGCGGTGCAAATGCTAGCCGGCATCGGGGTTCTGGTCATCGTCTATTTCGGGGCCAGAGAACTTGAGCTTATGACCCTCTACTGGCTGTTAGGCACCCTGCTAAGTTCCATATTTTTGCTTATGGTCATCGTGTTTCAGCAGGATATCCGCCGGGCCCTGACTCAGATGGGGCAGGCAGCTCCCTTTACCATGCAGCAGGGAAACGCCGATCTGGACATCGGCCAATTGGTGACAGCGGCCCATAACCTGTCCCGGCAGAAAATCGGCGCCATAATCGTCATTGAGCGGGAAACGGGCCTGAAGGACTATCTGGAATCCAGTCACCCCATTGACGCAATCTTAAGCCATGAGCTCTTAATCAGTATATTTAAAAACGTCTCTCCCCTGCACGATGGCGGCGTGGTAATCAGCAGGGGCCGCATTCACTCGGCACGCTGCGTCCTGCCTTTGACCAGGAATCCTTATGTGCCAAAGGTTCTGGGCACCAGGCACCGGGCAGCGTTGGGTATTTCAGAAGAAACCGATGCGGTAGTTCTGGTGGTCTCCGAGGAAACCGGCAAAATCTCTCTGGTTCAACGTGGCTCCATTACCGCCGGACTTGATAAGGATACCCTGCATAACCACCTAAAAGCCCTCTTTATCTCCGGGGAACACCAACCGTTGACATGGAAAAACTGGCTAAAAAAAATATGACCGGCTATCAAAACGCCAAATTGTTTTGGTCCAGGGATTGGTTGATAAAATTAATATCCCTCTTCTTTGCGATTTTTCTTTGGTATTTTGTGGCTGGTGAAGACCGGGTTGACATGAATGTCAGAATACCGGTGGAGATAGTCAACCTGCCGCGTGATCTGGTAATATCAAATCAATTCAAAGATGTACTCGATGTCACCGTCAGCGGGCCCCGCAGTATTATCAGGGATATAGCCAGACAGCATATCTCCCGTTCCATCGACTTATCCCATGCGGCCCCCGGCAATATTGTCATTGACAACAAGAACGACTCCATGTCTTTCCCAAGGGGGATAACGGTACTGCGCGTTCAGCCCTCCCACATCGTCCTGTCACTCGACAGACTGATCAAGAAAACCATACCCGTTAAGTATGTTACGAGGGGCGTGCCGGCTGCGGCCTACGAACTTGCCGGCATTGATCTGAACCCGGATCAACTTACCATATCCGGCCCCCAAATGTTGCTTAATCAAGAGAGCAATATACCGACAAAAGCCATTGACCTGAACGGTCTGTCCAACACGATAACCCGACAGGTTTTTTTAAAGATACCGCCAGCCATAGCCGACTTGACGGGGGAACAAAGCGTAACTGTTCGGATAAAAATTAAAAAAAAGATGGTGGCAAGAAGGGTCGGTAAGATCCCCATTATCGTCATGGGACTGGCCAAAAACCGCCGGGTCAGACTGGAGACAAGGATTGCCAGGGTTAAAATCCGTCTGCCATTGCTCATGGTTAACGAATACCGTAATCTGAAAAAATTATTTCGGGCGGAGGTCAATGCCGATCTGCCGCCCGGCCGCTATGAATTGCCGGTCAATGTCTCCGGTCAGCCGGGAATTATTATCGAGGAAATCGTGCCGCCAACCGTAGGCATAACCATAAGATAGACGTAAATTTTAGACGCCAGCCCTGACAAACCGCGGTACGACAACGATCATATGCGGGCGCATAATCATCTGATTTAAAAGATATTTTTTAGTTTATTACCATTTTTGCCACAAAAATCGTTGCTAAGGCGCCAAAAAAATAGTAAAAGAGCCAATTCTTAACCCGGACAAACAGGAGTTAATCATGTCAAAAATGTGTGAAATATGCGGCAAAAAACCCGCCACAGGAAATAATGTCAGCCATGCCCATAACAAGACCCGCCGCCGTTGGCTGCCCAATCTGCAAAGAGTACGGGTTGCGACCGCAAGCGGTAA
>JAADIV010000059.1 GCA_013151175.1 Deltaproteobacteria bacterium
CCTGAACGGCGACACTTTGCCATCATATTTTTTATGCCCCGTTGGCTTTATCATCCCGAATCCGTATCAACCCAGAAAAAATTTTGCCCAGGAAGAGCTGGCAGGCCTGAGCGCTTCTATCAAAGAGAAGGGTATTCTGCAACCGCTAGTGGTGCGGCGACTGGCCAAAAATAAATACGAACTAATCGCCGGAGAAAGACGCCTCAGGGCAGCGAAACAGGCCGAGCTTGAAAAGGTGCCGGTGCTAGTGAAAGATATCTCAATCTCCGACCGGCTAGAATTAGCCCTTATTGAAAATATCCAGCGTGAGAACCTGAATCCCCTTGATGAAGCGGTGGCCTACGCTCAACTGGTCGATGAATTTGGCCTTACCCAGGACAGCATAGCAAAACGGGTAGGCAAAAGCCGATCCGCAGTTGCCAACAATATACGTATATTACAGTTACCGGAATTCGCCAAGGAGAGTCTTGGCAAGGGGGATATATCCGCAGGACACGCCAGGGTGTTGTTAAGCCTGGAAAAGCAGGAAGATATTCGCAGCCTGCACGACATCATGGTCACCCGAAAAATATCGGTTAGGGAGAGTGAATCCATAGCCAGAGATATAAAAAATATTTTGTTCAAGAGGGCAAAATCGGATAAAAAAACACCCATCACGGCCTTGCCCACCACTTATTGTCAAAATGTTGCCAAAAATCTCCATGCCCTTTTAGGGGCCAGAAGCCGGATTAAGCAAAACGGCAGCAAAGGTAAAATAGAGATTACTTACACCTCACCGGAAGACCTGGAACGAATAATGAAGCTTATGGTGGGTGGATGATACGGCAGCTTAAAGGCATCATAACGGCCAATCAACAATTGAGTACGGATATATACCGTATGACTATTGAGGTACCAGCAATTACCGGCGCTGCCAAGCCGGGACAATTTGTGATGGTACAGGCCGGTGGCCTTGACCCTCTACTACGCCGGCCTTTCTCCATTCATCAGACCGAAGGGGACAGCCTGGCCATCCTCTATAAACAGATAGGCAAAGGCACCACCCTATTGGCAAAGATGTCGGCGGGTGGGTCAATAGACCTTATCGGCCCATTGGGCAACCAGTTCAAATGGCAGAGACAGGGGCCAGAAATATGCCTCATTGGTGGTGGGATGGGCGTGGCACCGCTCCTGTTTTTGGCCGGGGAAATGCTTAAGGATGGAATAACACCCCATATAATGCTAGGGGCCAGAGATAAATCAGAACTGGCCGCCCTATTGCCGGGATTTGCGGCCCTGGCCTGTCCAGTAACCTATGCCACCGATGATGGCAGTATGGGGCATAAGGGGTTTATCATTGAGTGCGCCCAAAGCACTATGCAGAGTAATGAGCCGTGGCAGGTGTTTTCGTGCGGGCCATACCCCATGCTGCGGGGTATAGCCAAATTCTGCCGCGACAATCACTGGCCTTGCCAGGTATCTATGGAAACCATGATGGCCTGCGGTATATCCGCCTGCCTGGGCTGCACAATAGAGGCCCGTCAAGCCAATCAAAAGAGCGGCAACTATCTGCATGTATGCCAGGACGGGGCCGGTATTTGCGGCGGAACAAATCCGGTGGAAACAATGAATCCGGATCAAAGCGTAAAAATCGGCCCCCTGACTCTGGCTAACCCTGTTATGACCGCCTCCGGCACCTTTGGCTATGGTAAAGAATTTGCGCCATTTGTTGACCTCGACAAACTGGGGGCCATGGTGGTTAAGGGTATTTCACTGCGGCCAAGACCAGGCAATCCTCCGCCACGTATCGTTGAAACCGCCTGTGGTATGTTAAATGCCATCGGCCTGGAAAATGTTGGAGCCGACAAGTTTATAAGTGATAAACTGCCATATCTCAGGAAAATAAACTGTCCCTTAATCGTCAATATTTTGGGAGACAGCATCGCGGAGTATTGCCAGTTAGCCGAACAGCTCAGCAGGGAGAATGGTATAGAGGCACTGGAGTTGAATATATCCTGCCCGAATGTCAAAAAAGGCGGCGCCGCCTTTGGCGCCAATGACGTACTGACCTACGAACTAACCAGGGCCGTTCGGAAAATCACCCGCCTGCCACTGATTGTTAAATTATCACCAAATGTCACCGATATTACCATTATGGCCAAGGCAGCTGAGGCGGGTGGCGCTGATGCCGTATCATTAATTAACACCCTGATAGGTATGGCCATTGATATCAAAAATAAAAAACCCGCCTTGGCCAATATCACGGGTGGATTATCCGGCCCGGCGATTAAGCCCGTCGCCCTGCGCATGGTATGGCAGGCCTCATCGGCTATAAATATTCCGGTGATCGGTATTGGCGGTATCAGCACCTGGCAGGACGCGGTAGAGTTCATTCTGGCGGGAGCCAGTGCCATTCAAGTTGGTACAGCCAATTTTTTTAATCCGAAATCGACCGATGAAATCCGAAGCGGCATTGACCTCTATATGCGGGAAAACGGAATTAGCCGTATCGGAGAATTGGTTGGCAGAGCAAAAACAGGACTGCTATCCTGATATGCTTGACTGGGCAAAAATAGAAACCGTCCTGTTGGATATGGACGGCACCCTGCTTGATAAATATTATGACGACTATTTCTGGGAGCGATATATACCGGAGATATACGCGAAACAAAATGGCCTCAATACAGTTGAAGCCGGGAAAAAACTTCTGGCCATTTATAAGGCCAAAGAGGGAACCCTGGATTGGACGGATCTGGACTACTGGTCAGACCAGTTGGCATTGAATATTCCGGCCCTAAAGATAAAAGTTAGCCATTTGATCAAAATCCATCCCTATGTTGTTGATTTTCTTGAATTTTTATCGCAGTCCTCAAAACGGGTATATTTAGTGACAAATGCTCACAGCAAGACCCTAGACATCAAAATGAAGAAAACCTCCTTAAATGGCTATTTTGACCGCATAATATGCGCCGCCGAGGTTGGGAAGCCCAAGGAGGATACCTCGTTCTGGCCAGGCCTGAAAAAAATTATCAATTTTTCCCGTGAAACAACTATGCTAGCTGAGGACACAGAAAAAATTCTCCAATCAGCTCAAGCATACGGCATCAAGCATCTCATCTATGTCGCCCGCCCAAGCAGCAGGAAGGCCATAAAAAAATCCAGTCATTTTACCTCAATTATTTATTTTAATGAATTGATTTAGACTGACAAGACAGCGAAACGCCCAGACCTTAAAATTGCCCTTACCTTTTACGCGAGAACAAGTCCTTCCCCGCCACCCGCTAAAGCTATTTCATCATTTTGCCCAACAAGAGAGAACACAGTCCGCAAAAAGTCGTGGAGTTGGTGTTTAACGTACTTGTATCAAGTAAAAATGTCCTGCCTGCGAATAGGCGGCACCGGTAAAGTCTACCTTCCGCACCGAACTTCTGGTATGATACTAATAAAGATAGCGCAAGTCTTTGCCACAGGCTTTGCTAGGGAGGCCTGCATATCCGCGTCCAAACAGCGATACGTCTACGATAGTATGTGATAGAGCATTATGGATAATGACAATTTTCAAAATCATTTCAAAAAGAGACTGCTTTGCCTTTCTTCAGCGGGGCTGCTCGTTGTTTCTCTGTGCATCGCAACAATAAGTATTTGGCCGTTATACAATAAGTTAAAGGATCAACAGACTAATGAGCTGTTTTTTGCAGTAAAACAAAAAAGTATGGTTGTTGAAGAGTTTCTGGCAAAGGCACAGGAAACCGCAAATCAGATCACTAGCCGTTCAAAAATCCGTGAATTTCTGGAAAAATATAATGACAAAAAAATAAACCTTACCGCTTTAAAAAACTTCACTACATCAAAATTACAGGATGCCATAAATTTATCTGAATTTGCAGTTGGCATCAGCCGGCTAGATATTCATGGTAAACTTGTCGTTCAGGCGGGGGCGCCTGTGCCTGTAGAATTTATGCAACCGTTAAATTTTACAAGTACCAAACCAACGATCAAGGGGCCGATAACCATTGGAAATGGTAGATTTATTGTAGTCAGCGCTCCAATTATAAACCGGCAAAAAGAACGCGTAGGGACAGATATTGTCCTTTTTACAATTTCTAAATTGGCGGAAATTGTCCGATCCTATTCTGGATTAGGAAAAAAGGGAGAAACAGTACTAGGAAGATTGAGAGCCAATGGCCAGTATGACTTATTTTTCAAGATGTGTACAAATAAAAAATCACAATTATTGTCACCGCAAACAAGATGGTTATATGTTACCGAACAGGCCCTCAAAAAGGTAGCCGTATCTTCTCGAAAATCAACTTCTCATCTACTGAAAACCCCCCATGACATCGCGGCTTACCGCCAAATTAAAGGTACCGATTGGGCCATAATTGTCGTAGTGGAGAAGAGCGAACTTTTTAAGACTGTTACCAGGGACGTTTTAATTATTGTACTGCTTGTCCTTACGGTCATTATTCCTTTAGGAATTGTAGGGCTTATTTTTCTACTTCGGCCCCTTTCCGACCGAATATTGATCCATGTTGACACTCTGCAACAAGAAATTACAGCCAAAGAAAGTGCTATACGGCAACAGGAGATATCAGAAGAAAAGTTACTAAATGAAAAGGAACAACTCAGCGTCACGTTACGTTCCATTGGAGATGGTGTCATTACTACTGCCCTTGAAGGCCACATCGTTTTAATAAACAAAATTGCCGAAAAGTTAACAGGGTGGAGTCAGAAGGAAGCTAAAGGAAGGCCTTTACAGGATGTCTTCAACATAATCAATGAGAAAACTGGCGAGCCTTGTGACAATCCAGTCCAAAAGGTTCTTAATTCAAAAAAAATAATCGGCCTGGCAAATCATACCGCTCTCATTGCTAAAGATGGCACTCAGTATAGCATAGAAGATAGCGGTGCCCCCATATTTAACAAAGAAAGTGAGATTATTGGAACAGTCCTCGTTTTTAGAGATGTTACCACCAAGAAAAAAACTAGTGAAGAATTGCTTAAAGTAAGAAAACTTGAATCTATTGGCGTCCTAGCCGGTGGCATTGCCCATGATTTTAACAATATTCTTGCTGCGATTCTCGGTAATATTGAATTGGCAGGAATGACAATTAATTCCACAGAGGAGGCCTATCCTCTCTTGCAGGAAGCCAAAAAGGCATCTTTAAGGGCAAAGGACTTAACCCAACAATTACTTACCTTCTCCAAAGGGGGCGAGCCCGTCAAAAAAACAGCGTCAATTGCTACCGTCATTACCGAATCAGCAAATTTTGTGCTTCATGGTAGCACAGTATCATGCCATTTTGACATCCCGCATAATTTATGGCTAGTCGATATAGATTCAGGCCAGGTAAGCCAAGTTATTCAGAATTTGATTATCAATGCCAAGCAGGCAATGCCAGACGGGGGAAAGATAAACATTGAATGCGCCAATATGGATAATATTAAATCTGCAAATAAGCTTGAGCGGTACAACAACAATCGTATGCGGTTGAGCAATAAGAGGTATATAAGAATTGCCGTCCAAGACAGCGGTTGTGGTATAGCAGAAAAATATCTCGAAAAGATATTTGACCCATACTTCACGACTAAGCAAGATGGAAGTGGTTTGGGGTTGGCTATTTCCCATTCGATAATTAACAAGCATGATGGGTATATGGAAGTGGAATCTGTAATGGGTGCGGGCACCACGTTTGCCATCTATTTGCCCGCATCTCGTGAGCCAATCAACCATGATCGAGACAAACAAACCGGCAAAAAGGAGATTGCCAAAGCCAGAATCCTCATCATGGACGATGACAAGATTGTCCAAAATATGGCGCAAAAAGTGTTGCTTCGCCTCGGACATGAAGTATTGCTCGCCGCAGATGGTAAGGAGGCAGTCAAAATATTCGCCGAGTGCCATAACAGCGAAGCCCCCGTTAGTGCCATAATTATGGACTTGACAATCCCCGGCGGTATGGGTGGTAAAGATACGATAAAAGAATTGCTAAAAATTGATCCAGATGTAAAAGCTATTGTCTCAAGCGGGTACTCCAATGCCCCTGTTATGTCCAATTATCAACAATATGGATTTAAGGCCGCAATAGCTAAACCTTTTATGATTTCAGAATTGACGCAAGTCTTGGCTGATGTATTAGGGTGAGTTTGGAGAATATTGGTAAAAGGCGCTAACGTGAGAAGGCAGGATAACTTATCGGTAACGGTACGATATTTCTGGACAGACACAAACTAAAGAATATACCTCCCAAAGACATTATTTTGACCACTGGCCAAATAGAAAAAATATTTTCACCCGGCGGCATTTTATCGCAAGTCCTGCCACATTACGAATCCCGGGCCGGACAGTTAAGCATGGCAAAAGCGGTCGCTATGAGTCTTGAGCTGCCAACGGATACAAGCTGCCAGGTTAAGGCCCAGATGTTGGCGGTGGAGGCGGAAACCGGTATCGGCAAGACCCTGGCCTATCTCGTGCCAGCCGTTCTGTCTGGTCAAAAAGTAGTGGTATCAACGGGCACTCTTAATCTGCAGGAACAGATTTTAAATAAGGAAATCCCCCTGATTCGGCGTTATATTTCCCCTGAATTAAAGGCCGAGTGTGTTAAAGGCCGCCAGAATTATCTTTGCCTGTATCGGGCCAAGCAGTTTTTATCCGAACCGCAGATGCGGCTCTTTAAGCGCAGCAATGATTTGGAAGAGCTTTATAGGTGGGTACAGACAACGGCAAGCGGCGATCGGGCGGAATTGACCTGGCTGCCGGATTATTCGCCGCTCTGGGAACAGGTATGTTCAACCACTGCCAAGTGCCTGGGCGGCAAATGTCCGGAAAACGCCGCCTGCTTTATTGGCCGCCTGCGGAAGAGAGCGGCCAAAGCCCAGATTCTGATTGTTAATCATCATCTTTTTTTCTCAGATTTATCTATTCGCCGCTTCGGCCACGCCGAGGTGTTACCGCGCTATCAAACAGTGATTTTTGATGAGGCCCATCACCTGGAAAATGTTGCCACCAGTTATTTTGGCACGACCTTCAGCCTCTATCAGGTAAAGGAATTGGTGCGGGATATTGAGGAGATGGGCCAACGCGGTTTGAAAAAAAATCCCCGCCGAAAAACTAATCAGATTGCCAGGGCTTTAGCGGCACAGACGGCAGAATTCGGCAATCTCTTACCTAAAAAAAAGGGCCGCTATTCCCTGCCGGAAATTATAGAACAAAACCAGGCTTGGGACGGCGAGTTAAGCGCCCTTTTCGGCGCTCTTGACAGCCTTGAGCAACAGCTTGAATCCATCGCTCTGGCAGATGAATCATGGGAGGGGGCTAGACGGCGCTGCCAGGATTTGAGTGATAATCTGGCCGCTGTCAGCACGGATATGAACAGCTTATCGGTTTATTGGTGCGAAAGAGGGGAAAAAACGGTGTCTCTGGCCGCTTCCCCCATCGAGGTTGCCTCTGATTTCAGGGAGCATCTCTATTCCCGGGTAAGCAGTATTATTTTCACTTCCGCGACCCTCACCACTGGCGGTAAATTTGCCTATATGTTCAAACGATTTGGCTTGGATCAGGACACCGAAACGATGCGCCTGGCATCACCATTTGACTATGCCGGCCGCACGAAGCTGTATATTCCCGCAGCTGATTTCCCGGAGCCTAACGCGGCTTCGTACAGTCAAGCCGTGCGCGAGCAGAGTTTACAAATTATAAGGGCCTCCAAAGGCCGGGCTTTACTGCTCTTTACCAGTTTAAACGCCATGCGTGAGATGCGTAATTTTTTGGCAGACACCCTGCCCTATACTGTTTTAATGCAGGGTGATGCCCCCAAGAGCAATCTTCTTGCCACATTCCAACACCAGAATGATTCTGTTTTATTGGCCGTTGCCAGTTTTTGGGAAGGAGTCAATGTACCGGGCGAGTCCCTGAGTTGTGTGATTATTGATAAACTGCCATTTGAAGTTCCCAGTGACCCGGTAATTAAGGCCCGTATTAACCGGATACAGGAAGAGGATGGCAAACCTTTTTTTGATTTTCAGGTTCCCAGGGCCATTTTGGCGCTGCGGCAGGGATTGGGGCGGTTGATGCGCTCAGCCTCTGACCATGGACTGTTGGCGGTTATGGATATCAGGTTGTATAGTAAGGGCTATGGCCGCCTGTTTTTAAAGAGTATGCCGGCAAGTCCGATTATTCGTACTATGCCTGAAGTTCAAGAGTTTTTCAAAAAGGAGTCGATGTGACCGGTTTAGATGATATGCGTCCGGAGATTGCCCGGATCAATGAAATTATGCGGCAGGATCTGCGGGTTATTGAGAATACCCTTTTGGCGCAGGTTGTTGAATATGCCATTTTTAACGGCGGCAAGCGTATTCGTCCCATGCTTACGGTGCTAGGCGCTAGCCTGTGCGGCTGCCCAGCCTCGGATGATTTATCCCGCCTGGCCCTGACCTTTGAATATCTGCATGCTGCGAGCCTTCTCCATGATGATGTCATAGATCATGCCCAAAAACGCCGGGGCCGGACGGCAGCCAATAAGGTCTGGGGCAATACCCATGTTATTCTGGCCGGTGATTTTCTCCATAGCCGGGCGATGCGTCTGGCTGGCACATTGGGCGGTCATGATTGTCTGGATACGATTTGCCGGGCAACAGCCGCCATGGTCGAGTCTGAATTCTTACAGTTGCAAAACGCCCAAAATCAAGAGTTGACAGAAGATTATTATTTTCAGGTTCTACAGGGCAAGACCGCCGCTCTTATTGCCGCGGCCTGTGAGGTGGGAGGAATTTTTGCGGCTGCTGATACCACGATGCGGGCGGCGTTAGCCCTGTTCGGCAAGAATCTTGGCTTAAGTTTTCAGATAATTGATGATATCCTGGATTATTGCGGCAATCCGGTAAAAACCGGCAAGGCGGTGGGCAATGATTTCCAGGAGGGTAAGATGACCCTGCCCCTGCTTTACGCCCTGCGCCAGGATACTGGTAAAGATAGTGATACCCTGCGAGCCTTGCTGACCGCAGAACCG
>JAADIV010000143.1 GCA_013151175.1 Deltaproteobacteria bacterium
CAGGTTTGTTCATTCGGAGTCTACGCTTACCTAGGACTTCGAAGCATACTTTGGTATTCGAGAAGGCCTAGGTAGCGCAGACTCCGAATGGGCGAAGATGGGGTGCTGCTGAATAGTTACCTATTTATAACCCTTGCCTGAACCCCAAACAATGAGACAACGATACCAGTTTTCCCCGCTCATAGCGGCTGTAATTCTCTCTACCCTACTGATACCTGGGTGCGCCACCAGAAGAATCAGCCCGCCGCCGGCCTACATTATCTCCAGGCCGGCCGCCAAAAGGATTCCCGCCAGAGCCAGGATCCCGGCCACGCAAAAACCATACCGGGTAGGCGGCAGGACTTATTATCCCATCCCCTCGGCCTATGGTTTTACCCAAACTGGTATTGCCTCATGGTACGGCAGGAAATTTCATGGCCGCAAAACCTCAAACGGTGAGACCTATAATATGTACGCGGCCACGGCGGCCCATAAAACCCTGCCGATGAATACGCATGTGTTGGTAGAAAATCTTACCAATGGCAAAAGGACTATTGTCAGAATCAATGATCGCGGCCCATTTGTCAGAACTCGGATAATTGACATGACCTATAGCGGCGCGGCAAAATTGGGAATGCTCAGGAATGGCACGGCCAGAGTTAGACTAACTGCCTTGGGTGAGGCCGTGAGGACATCTAGGGGTGGCCGCCGCAGTGAAAGATTCCTGCCTTACCAAAATTTTAGCAGGGGTGATTTTTTTGTCCAGGTTGGTGCCTTCAGCCGCAAGGCAAATGCTGACCGTCTAAAAGAGAGTCTGTTATCGCAAGGATACAAGACCATAAGCCGCTTTTACCGGACGGATACCGGCAGCTTTTACCGGGTACAGGTGCGGGCTGGTAAAAGCTTGCAGGCCGCTCACCGGATGGAGACCCGCCTTTCCCCCCGCTTTCCCGGCGCCTTTGTAATTGCCAAATAGGAACCGGCTCAGAAAAATTTATACTCCAATAAATAAAAATCATCGGCGCCAGGCAGAAAACCCGGAATTTTTTGTACCGTGGTAAAGCCTTGGCCGCTGTACAAGGAGATTAGATGCTGGCGACTGACAACCTGAATCTTATGCACCCCATGTTTACGGGCCACAGCCATAACAGAGCCGAGGAGAGTGCTGCCCACCCCCTGCCGCCGCGAATTCTGTTCCACGCCCAGAAAGATTATATAAAGAACTTTGCCGCCGGAACGATGATGGCAAGCGAAAAAATCCGCGCGAGAATCAAATTCAGGGACACTTAGATCCCACAGGCAGGACTCAACATAACCAACGATATGGTCATCTTCCCTGGCAGCCAGAAACCCTGGGCCAAACATCTGCCGCCTGTTTCGCAGGGTCTCCAGACTGGCGGCAGAGTTCCCTTCTATTGCCTGCTCCAGAAAAAATATCTTGGCCAAGTCATCGGCGCCGGCAGGAGATATCCGCATCTTCAGTCAGCCTTTATTTACCGGCCATGTCACTCAGAATTGATTTTACTAGAGAGCCATCAGCTGTTTTACCAAAATGTTTCATCACCTGGCCCATGGCCTGCATGGGGCTTTTAAATTTGCCGAAATCGATATTCTCCCCAATCCAGGCCTCAATGGCGACGCCGTCAAGCATCTGCGGCATATAGCGGCTCAACAACTCCAGATAGGGGGAGCTTATCTCTTTCTTTAACTCCAACACCGTCTTTTCCGACTTTACCAGGCCGCGGATAATAGCGATTATATCATCATTGGTGATCTCATCGTTATTTTTGCAGCGGGTGGTCTTTTTGCCGCTTTCCAGGGTTATGGGTATAGTCAGCTTGGGCAATTCGCTGATAACCTGTCTGATGGTATCACGGGCATCGTGATCCTTACCGAGCATGGCGCTCTTGAGATCGACCCGCAACTTATCCAGAAGGCCAATCTCCATCTCCTTATTCCAACCGTATTCTGTCATTTTTTATCTCCAGCCTAGCGTTTTGGTGCCCTGATCTTGCGCAAACGAATAGATTTTGGTGTTACCTCGACCAGTTCGTCATCGTTAATGTAGGCAATACAGTCTTCCAGGCTCATCGGCGCAACCGGGGTAAGGACAACCGCTTCATCCGAACCTGATGCCCGCATATTGGTCAATTTTTTCCCCTTGGCCGGATTCACCACCATATCCTCCGAACGGCAGTTTTCGCCGACAATCTGCCCGACGTAGACATTTTCACCGGCATTAAGAAACATCCTGCCGCGCTCCTGGAGATTAAACAGGGCATAAGCCACCGTGGTGCAATTTTCTTTGGCGATCATCACCCCGTTTTGGCGGTTGATAATATCTCCGGCATATGGCCCGTATTCTGAAAAGACATAATTCATAATTCCCATGCCCTTGGTATCCGTCATAAAACGTGAACGAAAACCCAAAAGACCACGGGTTGGAATCTTGTAAACCAGGCGGGTCATCTCGTTATGAGTGCCCATCTCCAACATCTGGCCTTTCAGAACGCCGAGTTTTTCAATTACCGCCCCCTGGAATTGCTCATCAACGTCAATGGTCAACTCTTCGTAAGGTTCCTGGAGAGTACCGTCAATCTTCTTCATGATTACCTGCGGCCTGGTCACCTGAAATTCAAAGCCCTCGCGCCGCATCCGTTCAATCAGAATAGAGAGATGCAGCTCGCCACGGCCGGCCACCCGATAACCAACGGCATCGGTAAGCGGCTCCACGTGCAGGGCAACATCGGCCAAGGTCTCTTTGGCAAGCCTGGCCTCAATGTGCCTGGAGGTAACAAATTTACCCTCCAGACCGGCAAAAGGCGAATCATTGGGGATAAAATTCATGGCCAGGGTAGGTGGATCAATCTCAACTATTGGCAAAGGCGTGGGATTATCCACATCGGTAAAGGTCACTCCCACCGTCACATCGTCCAACCCGGCGACCGCCACAATCGCGCCGACACCGGCCTCATCACAGGCCACCTTTTCATTGCCTTCAAAGCGAAATATCTTGGTGATTTTAGTGGGGACAATGGCACCATCACGCTTGACCACCGCCACGTCCTTATTGGTTCTCAAAATACCGTTTACCACCTTACCAATCCCTAAACGTCCCAAATACGGGGAATAATCGATGGTGTTAACCTGCATCTGCAGGGGGGCATCCTCCGAGCCGCCGGGGGCGGGAATATGATCCACAATCAACTGGGAAATAGGCTCCATAGTCATATTGTCAGATTTAAGATCATAGCGGGCATAGCCCTCCTTGGCCGAGGCATAAACCACCGGAAAGTCAAGAATATCATCAGGGGCGTTCAGTTTAACAAAGAGATCAAACACCTGATCAACAACCCATTCACAACGGGCGGCGGGCTTGTCAATCTTGTTTATCACCACGATTATAGGCATCCCGGTTGCCAGGGCCTTTTTTAAGACAAAATAGGTCTGGGGCATTGGCCCTTCCTGGGCATCAACCAGAAGCAGAGCGCCGTCTGCCATCCGTAAAACACGTTCCACCTGGCCGCCAAAATCGGCATGTCCAGGGGTATCAACGATATTAATGAAACAATCATTAAAGATGAAGGAACCATTTTTTGAGGTAATGGTAATGCCGCGCTCCTTCTCCAGATCCATGGAGTCCATCAGCCGTTCGGCAACCGCCTGGTTTTCCCTGAACATACCGCTCTGTTGAAAAAGCTGGTCAACTAAAGTAGTCTTGCCATGATCAACATGGGCAATGATCGCAACATTTCTGATTTTTTGCTGTTTCATATTGTATTTTATACCTTGTGTAAATAATCAACCCGTAAAGGGGGTAGTGAAAAACCGTCTATCCTAAAGTAAATATGCGTTATTAGCAAGAACAATGACGAAAAAACGATGAAAAACCCTTCAAAAAACAGCGGCCAGATCGCCAAATCGGCAGGTGTGGTAAGCCTGGCGATTATGTGCAGCCGCCTCCTTGGTTTGGTGCGTGAGCAGGTCATGGCGGCCTTCTTCGGCGCCGGCACCGCCTACGATTCCTTTGTCGTGGCCTTCCGTATCCCCAATCTGTTGCGGGATCTGTTTGGCGAAGGGGCCTTGAGCGCCGCCTTTGTCGCGGTGTTTTCCGACTATGACCAAAATAAGGGGGCGGCGGCCACCTGGCGGCTGGCTAATAACGTTCTGGTCTGCATAGGGATTTTACTCTCCGTTATCACCCTGCTAGGTATGTATTTTGCCCGGCCCCTGGTCATGCTCATCGCCTCTGATTTTTCCCATGTGGCCGGTAAGGTGGAGTTGACCCGCTACCTCACAGTCATCATGTTCCCCTTTCTGATTTTTGTCTCCCTGGCTGCCGTGGTGATGGGCATATTAAACAGTAAAAATCGCTTTTTTATTCCTTCTCTGGCCTCTAGTTTTTTCAATATCGGTTCGATAATCGGCGGCGTCAGCCTGGCACTGATCATGCCGCGCTTTGGTCAACCGGCCATCGTTGGTATGGCGGTGGGCACATTATTGGGGGGATTTTTGCAGTTTATCGGGCAATTGCCCACCCTGTTCAAGTCCGGGTTCAGATTTCGACCAATTTGTGATTTACATGATCCCGGCCTGCGCCGCGTCTTCCTGCTAATGATTCCGGCGATTGTCGGCCTGGGAGCCACCCAGATCAACATCTTTGTTAATACTAATTTCGCCGCTTCCTGCGCTCCGGGCAGTGTTTCCTGGCTGAATTACGCCTTTCGGCTGGTACAGTTCCCCATTGGCGTTTTTGGGGTGGCGGTCTCCATCGCCACCATGCCGGTTATATCCCGCTGTGCCGCCAACAAGGACATGAAAAGCCTGAGAGAGACCTATGTCTCCGCCCTGGTCATGGGCTCCTGCCTGACCATTCCCGCCACCATCGGCCTCTACTGCCTGGCCACCCCGATTATTCACCTGCTTTTTGAACACGGTCATTTTACGCCCTATGATACCTTGATGACCTCACAGGCCTTGTCTTTTTACGTCCTTGGTTTATTTGGCTACGCCTCGGTAAAAATCACGGTGCCGGTGTTCTACGCCCTAAATGATACCAAGTATCCGGTGATTGGCAGTTTTCTGGCCGTGGGAACCAATATCACAATGATAGTCCTGACCATTGGCAGCCTGCAGCATAGGGCCATTGCCCTATCCACCGCCTGCGCCATGTCCGGTGATTTTATCTTTCTGAGCATTATTTTATACCGGAAATTAAATGGTTATTCCCTGACATATCTGGCTGTCAATCTAGCCAAAATTTTGTTGGCATCCCTAATCATGTGGCTTTGGCTCACCACGGCCAACAAGTGGCTGACCGCCTGGATGACCGGCGGCATCTTACAGAATCTATTGGGAATTTCCCTGATAATAGGTAGCAGTGCCCTGCTCTATGGCGTAGTCCTATATATGGTGGGACTCAAAGAGTTAAGAGTTCTACTGGATAAATTCGGCAGCAGAATATGGCGAGACATATGCTAATGTTTGGGGATAAGGTGTCCATCGTGGGACTGCCAGTTAATAACGCGTCTTTATATGGCTGCCATGTAACTTTTTAGAACTAAAATATTTTTTCTTTGTCAATGATATCTATTTTGAACCAGAACAAATTTATTTTGCATTCCCCCCTCTTTTTTTGCTACACTGAAACTAAGGACAGTGTAAATGATGAAGTGAGAAAAACAGTAACAAATAACAGCGGAGAACGTAATGCGGGAAACAAATTATCTTAAGGATAATGAAAAAGTCCTGAGAATTTTAAAAGATGCCGATAAGTTCAGCCCCTTTTCCTCGGCGGACATTATGTCATTCCTGGATCACGGCAAGCTGCTCGAATACGACCAGGATGAAGAAATTTTCAACGAGAGCAGACATGAGATATTTCTCTATTTTATCATGTCCGGCGGCGTCAGAATCAGCCGGAACGGCAGGGAGTTGAAAACTTTGAGGCGCACCGGCGAAATTTTTGGAGATATCAGCCATATTAAGCCGTCCGCCCGGCCGGTAACCGTAACAGCACTGCAAAAGACTCTGGTTCTGCGCCTGGACATTTCCAAGGCTGACGCGGATATTGACCGCAAGGATTTGGCCCTGGGATATACCATATACCGCATCTTTTGTGAGGTGTTGACCGACAAGCTCCGTGTTTGCTCGACAGAAAACGAAGCCTTGAAAAAACAATTGGCAACCCTCACCGCTTAAATGCCCCTTAATATCTGTATCATCCTGGTAGAGCCTCAGGGCTCATTGAATATTGGCTCGGTGTGCCGGGCCATGCTGAATTTTGGCCTCAACGAACTTCGCCTGGTAAATCCACAGGCATCTCATCTCAACGATGAGGCCCGGCGGATGGCGGTGCGGGCCACCCCCCTGTTGGAGAAAGCCCAAATTTATACCAGTCTGGCCCAAGCTCTGGCCGATTGTCATTTTGCTGTTGGCACTACCCGCCGCTTCGGTAAATACCGCCAGGGGTTTATGCACCCAGACAGTGCGGCCCGCCACATCCTGCCATTGGCCGCCCAGGATAAGACAGCCCTGGTCTTTGGCCGCGAAGACTGCGGTCTGAGTACGGAGGAGCTAGATCTCTGCCAACGGCTTTTGACGATTCCAGCCCATGCTGAAATGCCATCCCTGAACCTGGCGCAGGCGGTTACCGTATGCCTGTATGAATTGCATAAGGCCGAAACATCCTTGCAAAAAACGGCAAAACCGGTAAGAATACCGGCTCGGGGCGACAGGCTTGAAACCATGATTCAGCATATGCGGAAGACCATGATTGACCTCAATTTTCTGGATCCGCAGAATCCTGATCACATCCTGCGCGCTTTCCGGCAAATCTTCGGTCGGGCTCAGTTGAATGAGCGGGAAGTGCAAATCATGCACGGACTGTGGAGTCAAATTGACTGGTTGTACAAATCCAAGTCAAAAGA
Source organism: Deltaproteobacteria bacterium (assembly GCA_013151175.1). GTDB lineage: Bacteria > Desulfobacterota > Desulfobulbia > Desulfobulbales > VMSU01 > JAADIV01. The sequence goes on from JAADIV010000143.1 coordinate 6,909, forward strand.
TAAAGGAGAGTCAAAATGACCAGAACAAGCTACGCCTGTTTCATAGCTCTGCTGCTATTTGCCTGGGCTGTTATCCCGGCGCCTGCCCAGGCTGCCGGTAATTGTGGGCTTATCCTCAACAGCAAATGCACTCTCTGCCATAATCTAAACAGAATATGCCGGAAATTGGGCGAAAAAGACAAGCTATACTGGCAGAAGACCATCAAACGCATGGTAAAACAACACAGTGCCCCACTCAATAATGATGAGCAAAAGGAATTGGCGCTCTGCCTCTATAATAAAACAGAAAGCGTCAAAAACGCCTGCAAATGAAATTAAAGGGTAAATTAATCGTCAGCTTTACGACGGTTGTTGTGGTAACTCTGGTAACCTTCGCCGCCATAACTTATTATTCATTTGCCAGTTCCATCAACGAGAGAACCAGTAATATTGTCGAGTTGCAGGCGGAAAAAACCATTCTTACCACCCACAGTAGGCTCCATCACAAGGTCATTGATCTACTCAACCGGCTTGCCCCCAATATTAACCGGTTACTAAGTCACAAAATAGCAGCCAAAGATGCCGGGCAATTATTGGAGAATCTGGCAGCTAAAGAGCCGTTGGTTAATGCTGTTTATCTTTACAGAAATACCGCCAGAGATTTAATACCCGCAAGCGCCATGCATAATATGCCGTTACTGGCGAAAAAATTGACTACAATTAACGCGGCAAGAGACGGCGTCTGGTTTATGGCAGGAAGCAGGCTGTATCTTCTGTTTTTAATGAATCAGCTGCGGGAAGAATCATCGTTCATAATAGAGGTCAACCAGGATTACCTCCGTAATCTGCTGAACTCTTCATTCACGATCAATGGCTCCGTCATATATCTGAGTCAGAACAATCGGCTCTTTATACCGCCCGTTACCGGCAGTCATCATCAGACATCTCTCCCAGACCTTGAAGCCGTCAGCAGTTTTATCGGTAAGGGAGTCAAAGAGGGCCAGATCGTCCCTTATGGCAAAGTATACCGCCCGGCCAACAAATTATTCGGCACCAGAGTTACCTTCTTTGTGCCTAATAATTTCTACAACGCCAATCTCATATCCCTGAAAGACCGGCTGATTACCGCCATCCTGATCATTGGTTGGTGTGCCATTTGGATAATCCTTATCCTGGCCAATTCCATTACCAACCCCATACGCAAACTCACCGAATTAGTAAAAGACATCATTTCCTTTGACTACTCTTCCGAGTTGGAAATCAAACCGGGCAAGGATGAAATTGGCGAATTAGCCGTCAATTTTGAGACAATGCGGCTGAAGATCAAAGACCTGGTTACAAAAGACCAACTTACCCATGTCTATAACCGCCGTTTCCTGATGCATGTTTTCGAACTTGCCGTCCTCAAGACCTTGCGTTTGCACGAGGAGTTGTGCTGCATAATGCTTGACATTGATTATTTCAAAAAGATCAATGACACCTACGGTCACCAGGCCGGCGACACTGTTTTGATTGAAGTGAGCAAGACGCTTCTTGACCAGACCAGAGATTATGACACTCCGGCTCGTTATGGAGGGGAAGAATTTTTGCTGATCTTACCGGAAACAGATATTAAAACCGCCTATGAAATCGCCGAACGAATACGCAAGACAATAGAGAACCAGGTGTTCTGTTTTGAGGGCCAACGGATCAGCTGCACCACAAGCATCGGCGTATCCCGCCTGGACAAGGACACGGCCAATACCACCGAGCAGATCATCCATAACACCGATGCCGCCCTCTATAAGGCCAAGGAGAGCGGCCGCAACCGGACGGTGATTTATCGTAACTAATCCCCGCAATGCTTCTTGCAGGTACCAATACCAATCAGGGTATAGAGCGGGCAATAGCGCAGCAAGCCGGTAAGAAAGGGAATAAAGGCGATATATTTTATAATCGTCTGCGGCGTCCCGGCAGAAATAATGGGGTTGTCGAAAAAACCGATATAAAATAAGCCAATTGAAAGAATAAGCCTGATTACCATATCAACTAAACCAACATTTTTCTTCATTTCATCCTCCTGAATAGTAATTATTTAACGCAATGCCCGAAATAGCAATGCTGATCCTGTATCTGCCCTGCAGCCGCCTGTACATTGTGGTGGGTTCCCTCAGTTGATTGCCCATGCCCCAGTTTAATTTATCCATATCCCATGGTAACTATTCAGCGTAATGCCTAAAAGTACAGCTCACGAAGCTCATAAAACGGGCTTGGAGTCCTGAGAAGATAGGCTAGCAGGCGGCAAACAAGATGGTGCCATTATCCTACCTATTCAAGCCTTTGGTCGATAACAAATGAACTTCCCCTCTTTTTCTTGGCTAGCTTCTTAATTTCCGTACAGGTATCGACCACACTAAGATAATGTTCATACTTCTGCCCGGTCAGATTGACGCCTGCCATACTGATGCTCATTATTGGGAATTTCTGCATATCACCAAGGCGGTTAACAGAGGTGATATAACCGCTCTTAAGGTCATCTTCGTAATAAAATCTGCGAATGCCTTCATCGAAACGGACAATTATATTTTTAATAGCTCGATCAATAAACTCCAGCGGCACTAGCATAACAAAATCATCGCCGCCGATATGGCCGAGAAACGAACGTTCGGATGGCATGATTTTCATCACATCCTGAAAAACACCGGCAGTGAACATCAGTACCTCATCACCGTGGGCGAAGCCGTATTTATCATTAAATGACTTAAAATTATCCAGATCGGCGTAGACCACAACTGTACCGGCATTTTCCTTGATCAGCGCATCAATCCTGTTACGAATACTGTTGTTGCCAGGGAGGCCGCTGATTGGATTGGCATCCAATGCCACCATGTATAGTTCCTCAAGTTCCTTAATGACCGTACGTAATTTAATCTGGTTTTTCACCCTGGCTCTTACTGTGACCGGATTAAAAGGTTTGGTTATATAGTCAACAGCGCCGGCCGCAAACCCCTTGGTATCATCCATCACTTCAGAGACAGCGGTGATAAATATAACCGGGATATCGGCACTGCCAGGGTTGGCTTTGATTGCCCTGCAGGTTTCATAACCATCCATTTCCGGCATCAAAATATCGAGCAGCACTAAATCGATATCGAGATTTTCAAGTTTTTCCAGAGCTGCCTTCCCGGATATAGCGGGGATGGTGGCGAATTCATCTTTGAGGATCTCAATCAACATCCTGAGATTATCGGGCACATCATCAACTACCAGAATTTTTGCCTTTTTTTTGTCATTGCCCATTTATCGCCTCGCTAATTTTTTGTAATGTCTCTCGGGCACCGTCTTCGTCAAAACCTTCCAACTGTTCTCCCAGTTTACTGACTTTGACGGATATTTCACTCCCTTTTACCAGTAACCGCAAACTGTCAATTGACTCCAGAGCCTCGCCATAATCACTGGAAATCTGCGCCCCAAGCCGCTTGACAACGCGCTTAATTGCGTTGGAGTCAATTTCTCTGACCTCCCGCACATCAACCGCCACCGTCTCACATTCATTGGCAAGAGTTGCGAGTATAGCGAGAGTTGCCGTCAGCCGGTTGCCAAAAACCGTTAGTGTCGATTCAATTCCTTCGCCCACAGCACAGGCTTGTTCTAGCTCTCCGGCCGCCTTATATAGCTCAACAGCACCAAGATTGCCGGCATTACCTTTGATGGCATGGGCAAGATACCGAGCTTCTTCGTCAAGCTGCCTGCTGACCATATCTTGCAGTGCCTCCAGGGACTGCTGGTGACTGCGGCCAAATTTAAGCAGCAACTCGTAATACAATTTTTTATTCCCCGCTACCCTGGAGAGTCCACCCGCCAGATCAAATCCAAGCAGTTTATCCGGCAACAAATCAAAGATTTCTTTATGTTGTGCCTTAGGATCAGGCCCTGTTGCGGCAGGCCGCCGCTCCCCTGCCTTAATCCATCGAACCAGAACTTTAAGCAGTAACTCCGGATCAATGGGCTTGGCAACATGGTCATTCATCCCGTTTTGTAAGCACTTCCGACGTTCGCTTTCCATGGCATGGGCAGTCATGGCGACTATAGGCACATTACTTAGCGGGGCGCCAGCCGCCCGTATTTTTCTGGTTGCGGTATAACCGTCCATAACCGGCATCTGAATATCCATGAAAACAATATCAAACCATTGCGGATTCATTTCCGCACTGATTCGTTCCAGAGCCTGCAGGCCATTATTGACAATTTCAACCTCGAGACCGGCATCAATCAGCAACTCCGCAGCCACCTGTTGATTGATCTCATTATCTTCGACCAACAGTGCCCTGGCGCCACGAATAGCAGACAATCCTTCTATCGGCTGCTCCATTCCCCCGGTCTCAACCTCTGTTTCACCGGCAAGAACCATTCCCACTTTCCGCTGTATAACTCCCTGGTCAACAGGCTTGACCAAGTAGCCGTCGAGAGCGACCTCCTGGGCTTTTTTGACGATTTCTTCATTGCCATATGAGGTGATCATAATGATTTTCGGCGTTGGTCTAATCATTGTATTCTGCTTAATAACATTTGAGGTCTCAATACCGTCCAACCCCGCCATTTTCCAATCCATGAGAACCAACTGATAGGGGCTGTCCGCCCGCACGGCATTCTCAAGTTCCACCACCGCCTCGTTCCCAGACGCCACCTGTGATATAGCCAAATTCAAGGGTTTAAGCTGATCTGCGATAATCTCACGCGCCACAGCATTGTCATCAACCACCAATACCTTCATGCCGATGATCCGGTCACGATAAATTTCGTCCGTGACAATAGCGGCGTTGTTTTTGTCCCGCTTAAAACTGACAACAAAAGCAAAGGTGCTGCCCTTGCCGGGCACACTTTTACAGGTCATAGAGCCACCCATCAACTCCACTATATTTTTGCAGATGGCAAGCCCCAATCCGGTTCCCCCATATTTCCGGGTAGTTGAGCTGTCGGCCTGGGAAAATGACTGGAATAATTTTGCCAGTTGTTCCTCGTTAAGACCAATACCGGTATCAATCACTGAAAAACACAATTTTTCCAGATTATCATCAGTACAGTCAAAGGACTCGGTATTTATCAGAACATGACCTGTTTCAGTAAATTTAATAGCGTTGGTAGTAAGGTTGAGCAATACCTGCCCCAGTCGCAGCGGATCGCCCACAAGCTGGTTGGATACCCCAGGTTCGGTGCGAAAGATCAATTCAATGCCACGCTCCTCAACCTTCATGGCCACCATTGAATGTAGATTGTCGAGGACATTGTCCAACAGAAAGGGAATGCTCTCCATATAGAGTTTACCCGCCTCTATCTTGGAAAAATCAAGAATATCATTGATAATACCAAGAAGCGCTTTAGAGGATAATTGAATTTTCAGCAGATAATCCCGCAATTTGGGACTCAGCTCGACCTTCAACGCCAGGTGGCTGAGACCGATAATGGCGTTCATGGGTGAACGGATCTCGTGGCTCATATTAGCCAGAAATTCACTTTTCATCTGTGTTGACGATTCAGCAACCGCCCGTGCCTCCTCCAATTCCCTGTTAGTTTGAAAAAGTTGCTCGGTACGCTCAGCAACCCGTTTTTCCAGTCTCTGATTCAGTTCGGCCAGTTCAAACGACATTTTGTTAAAGGCTTTGGCCATGTCGCCGATCTCGTCTTTACTATGCAATTCAACCTGTTCGCCAACGGCACCGCCCTGAATTTTTTTAATGGCACCCGAAAGGGCATATACAGGTTTGAGAACCATCTTTGAGAGCAACAGATTGAGCAGGCCGAACATGGCCAGCAAGATTATGCCAAGCGTTGTCATATTGATTATTTTGGCGGTTCTAGCCTCCTTCTCAACGTGGCTTAAATTATAATCTACTTCAATAAAGCCGACACTATCCCCAATGACTTCTATCCGCCTGGCAAGGGTAAGTAGTGGTTTGCCTGCAATAATATGACGAATAAATATGGGCTTCCGAGTTAGCTGCACCAACTGTCTGTGATCGAGATTATGGCCAGTCGTTTTGCCACCGCTTTTTTGCAGCAAAGTGCCATCGACCAGATAAACGCGAATGGCCGCTATTCCCGGCACCTTCAACAATTCATCAATGGTGATTTTGGCCGCCTTTTTCTGGCGGCCAAAGATTTCATCGGCAAACTCTGCCTGCCGCTGGGCAACGATGTTTGCTAAATTCATTTCCACCTGTTCAATGACGGTCTGCTGGCGCTGCCGCTCAGAAGGAAAAAAAATCGCGGCATAGATCAATGTAATAATGATAAAGGTAAGCAGGATGGCGAGGTTAATTTTAGCTCTAAGCTTCATAATTGTAGTAAATAATTGATGCCTGAAAACAGGGTTCAAGGGAAATAGGCTAGGGCGGTAACTATTCAGCGAGGTCTGCAAAACGATGGATTTGTAAACAGTCCATCGCTAACTAACGATGGCTAAGTCAGCTAAGCGAAGACTCCGATACTCCCTGTACATAAGGAGGACGAAACGGACAAATTTAGGGTACGGCTGAGTAGTTACCACCAGGGGCACCATAATAGCTGATACCCCCATAGTTCAAGAAGAGATAATTATGGCCGTAACTCCTCATGAAACAGCAGCCTGCCATCCTTGATCTCCATAAGCACAGCATTTTTTGTGGGATCGCCCTGCTTATTGAAATTGAATGTTCCCGTTACACCTTTGTAGTTATGAGTCTGGGCCAGCGCATCACGAATCGCTTTAGGGTCAATGGAGTTTGCCCTGACAATAGCATTTTTTAACAGATAAACAGAATCATAGGTCAGGGCCGTGGACGATGATAGTTTTATATTGCCCGCTTTCCTGATCGCAGAGACAAAACGCCGCGACGCCTCACTGGCAACCTTTATGTCCCAATGAGTGGTAAAAAAACCTATCTTAATCATCGCCAGCCCCTTCTTTTCCACAGATGAATAATCCATACCATCTCCAAAGAGAGGAACCGCCGTAACCCCCATCTTCCTTGCTTGTCTGGCAATAAAAACTGACTCATCATGACCGGGGATAAAAATCACCTCCGGATGAAGAGATTTAATTACCGCCAACTGTTTCGAAAAATCACGTTGGTCATGCGTGTATTGCTGTTCCGTTATTATTTTGCCACCCATACGGACAAAATTCTTTGTGAAATAATTGGCCAGGCCGATGGAGTAAACACTCTTGACATCAACCATAATCGCAGCCCGTTTTGCGTGTAATTCTCCTGTGGCAAAACGCGCCAACACCATGCCTTGAAATGGGTCGGTAAAGCAGCTGCGAAATATATACGAGCCAATTGCGGTCACCTGGGGATTAGTTGAGTCAGGAGACAACATGACGATCCCGGCGTGCTGTAACACCGGGGCTGACGCCAGAGAGTGGGACGACCACGAATTACCAACAACGGCAAACACCCCGTTACTAACCGCTTTCTGAGCCGCCATCCTGGCGCCAATTTGCGTACTATGATTATCGTATTCAAGCAATTTTATTTGCCGGCCAAGCACACCGCCATTGGCATTTATCTCCTTTACGGCGAAACGAAGGCCGGCAAGATGATCCTTATTAGACCCGGCAGCCTCACCGGTTTTGGCAAAAATAGCGCCAAGCCTGATATCCGCCGCTCCCCGCGCCGGGATGGCGGAGAAAAGCAGGAGCAGAGAGAGAAAACAGATAATATTTTTAAACATAAAATCCCTTTATTTAAAAATTCTACCGCTAAAAAATTGGTAACTGTTCAGCGAGGGCTACAAATTGCCATTACCTCGCAACCGTAACTGCTCAGGTAAGCGCAGACTCCGGATGTACCCTAAATTTGTTTGTTTCGGCCACCTAGTCAGGTAAGCGGAGCGGAGCGAAGACGTCCGTCCGATACTCCCTGTACGTGAGGAGGACGAAACGGACAAATTTAGGGTATTCATGAAGCGCTAACAGCCACCAGATTCCGGCCGCTCTCCTTGGCTTCATAAAGGGCTTGATCCATCCGTTTTAACATCGTTCCAGTATCTTCATGTTCCTTCATCTGCGCCACTCCGATACTGATGGTCACTGGCAGCGCCGCCCCCTCCCAGGGGAAGATGTGCTGTTCCACGGCCAGGCGCAGTCGTTCCATAATATCCCCGGCATGGGCGGTGTTCGTCTCCGGCATAACCAGGAGAAACTCTTCGCCGCCATAACGACAGCAGAAATCATAACCACGCACGATTAACGGAACTAGCTGCGCCAACTCCTGCAGAACCATATCGCCGGCATCATGGCCATGACTATCGTTGATATATTTAAAGAAATCAAGGTCTAACATAGCCGCCGACAAGGGACGTCTCAGGCGTTTATGCTTGACCATCTCCGCCTTCAGGCGATGCAACCCTTCACGCCGGTTAATCATTCCAGTCAAAAAATCGAGAGTTGCAGCCTTGACAAGTTTCTCCTCAGCACGCCTCAGCCTACCGCCCAAGCAGGTGGACAGCAGGATGAAAACAAAGGCAAAAAGGACGATAACCCCCACAGCCGTCATCATCAACAGCCAACGGTTCCTGACGATTGCCTTCGCCTCCTCGTCTGCAGGAATGGAGACACTGATGCCGCCGCGGACATCCCCCACATGATAGCCCATGATAGCGTGACAGCGCATACACGCCTTGTTGATAAAAAGCGGTGCCATGTACCGAAAGACCTCCTTAGCGCCATTCCGGCGAAAAGCGTAGGTCTCATGCACCCCATTTTCGAACGAAATAAGCGCCTTTTTCTCCCAGGCATCCGCTTTATTTGCCGGATTGAACAGCTTTAAGCTAGTGATATGGAAGGCAAAGAGACCATCTTTTACCGCAAGTTCAGAAAGCTCGCGGGTTACCAGAGCCGGATTTTTAAGGGTCAGGGCATTGCCCTGCCGGTCGTGAATCACTGCCCTAATTCCAGGGATCTTTTCCAGAAAAGGATTTACCTTCATCCCTGGCCGCATGAGGACATAGACGCCGCCGTAAGAGGCCACCCATTTACGGTTCAAAACGATCTCCCGGAAAAAGGCGCGGCCCTGGTCAATAAGCTGATTGCGGATCAGGGTGGTGGTACGAAGATAAAATCCCCAGAATATTGAGACTAGCACCAGTGAAATCAGCAGGAGAACAATCAGCAGAAAACGCTGAAAGGTAGAGGCGGAAAATGAGCCAGAACGCCTGCCGGCAGATGTTCTCCGCCCGTTACCCGCTATATCCATAATTTAGTTCTCCTGCCTTAGTAGTTAAAAATAGGCGCGAAATTTAGATTTTTTACGAGATCATCAGAGAATAAAGCGGCTTAAATCCTCATCTTTTGAGATATCACTAAGCTGTTCAAGTACATATTCAGCGGTAACGGTAAACGTCTTTTCGGTAAGTTCTGGGGCATTAAAGGAAAGATCCTCCAACAGGCGCTCAAGAATTGTGTGGAGACGGCGGGCGCCGATATTATCGGTTTTCTGATTGACGTGCGCCCCAATACGGGCCATCTCCCGAATGGCCTTATCAGTAAAGTTGAGGTCAATGCCTTCGGTGGCCATGAGGGCGATATATTGCTTTATCAGGGCATTCTCCGGTTCGGTGAGGATGCGGTAGAACTCTTTTTCCCCTAACGAATCAAGTTCTACCCGAATGGGGAAACGCCCCTGCAGCTCAGGAATCAAATCCGAGGGTTTGCAAATATGGAAGGCGCCGCTGGCAATGAACAGAATGTGATCCGTTTTCACCATACCATATTTTGTATTGACATTTGAACCTTCAACAATGGGCAGCAAATCCCGCTGCACCCCCTCTCTGGAGACCTCACCACCCTGCGCCCCCTCACTATGGCGGGAAGTAATCTTGTCAATTTCGTCCAGAAAAATAATCCCGGTCTGCTCCGTGCGTCTAACGGCCTTTTGCGTGACAGCCTCATCGTCAATCAGCTTCTCCGCCTCCTCCGCTGCCAGCACCTGCAGGGCATCCTTAACCCGCAATTTTTTTCTTTTGCTCTTTTTGGGGAACATCCTGCCGAAAACGTCCTTGATACCGGAACCCATATCATCCATCCCATCCATCCCGGAATTTGAAAGAACCTCTATCATCGGAATATCTGGCGCCTGACTGACATCTATCTCCACCTCTTTAGCCGCCAATTTGCCGTCCCGTAGCATTTGCCGGAACTTCTCTCTGGTGGATGGTGGTGCCGCTGCTTCCGGGGAAGCGGCGGCCACGGCGGAAGAAGAGTCATAAGACTTGGGCGGCGGCGGTACCAGAATATCAAGCAGCCGCTCCTCGGCCCGCATGGCGGCCTTTTTATCCACCTTTTGCCGCTCCTCGGCTCGCACCATATTGACGGCCAGACCCGTAAGATCCCGAACCATGGACTCCACATCCCGGCCCACATAACCAACTTCGGTAAATTTAGAGGCCTCAACCTTCAGAAAAGGTGACTGAGCCAAATTGGCCAGCCGTCTGGCGATCTCCGTCTTACCAACCCCGGTGGGGCCCATCATGATAATATTTTTGGGCGAAATCTCGTCTTGCAGGGGCTGCTCAACCTGCTGCCGCCGCCAACGGTTTCTAAGCGCTATAGCCACAAATTTTTTGGCATTGTCCTGGCCAATGATATATTTATCAAGTTCGGCGACAATCTCTTTTGGAGTCAAGGAATGGGCAATCATAATTTTTCCAGGGTAAGGTGATGATTTGTATAAATACAGATAGACGCGGCAATATCCATGGCCGCCCGGCATATCTCCTCGGCATTCATTTCGGTGTGTTGAATCAGGGCTTTGGCGGCAGCCTGGGCATATGGACCGCCGGAGCCAATGGCCAAAATACCGTCATCCGCCTCGATCACATCGCCGGTGCCGCTCAGTAACAAGGAACACTCACCATCGGCAGTAACCAAAAAGGCCTCAAGTTTTCTGAGCATCCTATCGGTGCGCCAGTCCTTGGCCAGCTCAACCGAGCTGCGCAACAGGTTGCCGTTGTACTGCTCCAGTTTAGTCTCCAACCTGGCAAAAAGGGTGAAGGCATCGGCGGTGGCCCCGGCAAAACCGCAAATGACCTTGCCGTCATACAGCCTTCTAACCTTCTGGGCATTATGTTTCATCACCGTATTGCCCAAAGTTACCTGCCCATCGCCGGCCAGAACAACCTCGCCCTTATGCCGTACAGCAATTATTGTCGTTGAATTTATCTTCATTGATTTCTGCCCCCTGATTCCTGTTACCTGTCACCTGCTTCCCAGATGATTTCATATTTTTCGACAGAGAGATGTTTATCAGGCTCGATAATGATCTGCCGGTGAATATCGTCTTCCAGCTGATGGATAGTTGCGGCCTCCTCTTTCAGCATCATGGCTGCCACCCTTGGATTCACCCTTATCTTTACCTTGCCGCCCACCGTGGTAGTGGCGCCTTTAGATATTTTTCTGAAAATTTCATAAGATATGGTGCGTCGTGATTTCACATAACCGTCACCGCCGCAACAATTACATGGTTCGCACATAATGCCGCTTAAATCATCCCGCATCCTCTTTCTGGTCATCTGGACAAGTCCAAGCTCGGTAACCTTCAGCACATTGACCCGACACCTGTCACGTTTCACCGCTTCCTGCATGATCCTCACGACCTCCTCACGGTGAAACTCCTGCTCCATATCAATAAAATCAACAATAATAATGCCGCCGATATTCCGCAGGCGTAATTGGTAGGCAATCTCCCGGGCGGCCTCCACATTGGCCTTGAAAAAAGTATCTTCCAGGTCATGCTTGCCGACAAAACGGCCGGTATTGACATCAACCACGGTAAGGGCCTCAGTGGCCTCAATAATGATATAGCCGCCGCACCGTAACCAGACCTTCTTGTTCAAGGCCCGATTAATATCCATGGCAATACCGTAGGCCTCAAAAACCGGGGTATCTTCGGCAAAATAATGTACCTTGTGGGCCAGACGAGGAGCAAAATTTTTGACAAAATTTAATACCCGTTCAAAGGTAGATTTTTCATCTACCACGACCCTGTCAATATTGGGCGAGAACACGTCCCGCAATACCCTCAGAGTGATGTCCAGATCTTCATACAGCAGACATGGAACCTTACGGGAGACCGCCCTGTCCTGAATTTCACTCCAGAGGTTGAGCAAAAACTCCATATCCGCCTCAAGATCGGCCCTGGAAGCGTTGTCACCCACCGTCCGGACAATAAAACCGGTATCAGCCGGCCGCAGTTCCTCGATCATCTCACGCAGCCTGGCCCGTGTTTCTTCGTCTTCTATCTTGCGCGATATACCGATATGGTCGGTCATGGGCATAAAAACCAGGTTGCGGCAGGGCAGGGTTATATTGCAGATCAGCCTAGCCCCCTTGGTGCCGATAGGCTCTTTGCTGATTTGGACAAGTAACTCCTGACCCTCGACCAGAAGATCATCGATATTCATGCCTGGCTCTCTCTTCAGCAGGGATTCCGGCGGCATCTGATCATCATCATTACCAAGGCCATTGGTGGAATTTTCGACCTGCTGGGGCCATGCCGTAACATCATCAACATAGAGAAAGCCATTACGTTCCAGGCCTATATCAACGAAGGCCGCCTGCATACCCGGCAATACCCGCACCACCCGACCATAATAAATATTGCCGACCAGTCCCTTCTCCACCGGCCGTTCCAGGTAGAACTCCACCAGTTCACTATGTTCCACCAAGGCTATTCTCACCTCGTAAGAAGCCGCGTTTATAATCAGATCAGCTGCCATCTTTCCCCCAACTCAATTTAATAATACCGGCCCGGAGAATATGATCCGCCGTCAAGTCAAACAGGGCCTTGATAAATTCCAGAGGCTTGACCCCGGCTTTGCTAGTTTCCGTGGCCATACTCAAAATCAGGGTATATGGGTCAAGCAATTGCAAACCCCTGACCTGAGGCCGCGCGTCAAGCGTCCGCCTCTTCCTTTTGCGCATAAGGCTAATGGGATAATTCCCGGCTGTCCAAAAATCAGCCAGCCGCTCTTCAGAGACCTGGACGGGCAGAGTTATGCGATAATCGGTTATGATCCTGGCGGACTGGGACTTTGCCCCCAGACACACCGCAAGTATTCTAAAGCCCTCTGGCATCTGGGCATTAAGCCGTTCCTGCCAAAGAGGCAAATCAGTCAGCGGCCCGGCAAGTTCGGCGATAAAATATTCAGCCAGGCTTTCCATTCCCACCGGCAGCGCCGGACTAAAGGCAATATTGGGTGAGGGGTTAAACCCCTGCGAAAATTTTACCGGCAGACCTGCTCTTTTAACCGCCCGAAACAGGGCCTGTAAAAACTCCAAATGCCCGACAAAACGTGACTTACCCCGGCGTTCATAGGTAAACCAATAATAATAGCTGCCATTTGCTGCCTGCGGTGCCGCCTTGACAACTCCGGCCTTCGGCAACTCACCACGGTGAATGACCGGCTTGATGGTCTTAAAATCGCAGAGACCACATTTTTGGCAGCCATGTACCCGACAGTCCGGGGTATAGGCCTCTTCTTTGGCCCTACCCAACTCTCGGAGGAGAAAATCAGGTTCCAAGCCGTCATCGAGATGCTGCCATGGTAATACCTCATCCAACTCCCGGCCTCTTAGATAATCATCCAGATCAATGCCAAGAGTACTGGCGGCACCTTGCCAAAGAGACAGATCAAAATGCTCCGACCAGGCATCCAACCGGGCGCCGCGCTGCCAGGCCTCAAGAATCAGAGACGACAGACGCCTGTCTCCCCGGGAAAACACCCCTTCCATAAAACTGGTTTGGGGATCATTCCATTTTAATTTTGCGCCGCGCGGCATAGCTTTTTTGAGCGTATTGATCCGCTCCCAGGCCTTGGCAATACTTATTTGCGGCTCCCATTGAAAAGGGGTGTGCGGTTTGGGCACAAAGGTACCAACACTGACATTAATATTACCGCCACGCCCGGAAATCCGCAGGGCCTTGGCCGCCAGTTCCGGAATGGCAGTTATATCTTCCTCCGTCTCCAAAGGCAAGCCGAACATGAAGTACAATTTAATCACTTTCCAACCCAGGGCGAAGGCGTTCTGCACCGTATCCAGCAAATCCTCTTCACTGATACCCTTGTTTATAACCCGGCGCAGTCTGTCCGTACCCGCTTCTGGGGCAATGGTAAAGCCGGATTTTCTCACCCGTTTTACCTGCTCCATAATTTCGGGGGTCAAGGTACCAACCCGCATGGATGGCATGGATACCGAAACCTTTTGGGCCACAAAGGTATTCATTAACTCCACCAGCAGGGGGGCCAGACAGGAATAATCACCGGTACTGAGCGACAAGAGGGCTAGTTCATCAAAACCACCGGCCTCTATACCCGCCCTGGCAATCTCCATAACCCTGGCAGGCGCCACCTCCCGCACCGGCCGATAAATCATGCCCGCCTGACAAAAGCGGCAGCCCCGCGTGCAGCCCCTGGCCAGTTCCAACCCCAAACGATCATGGACAATCCTGGTCAGCGGCACCAAAGGCCTGGAAATTGGCTGGCTGTCAAGCTCCGCCAACACGGCCCGCCGCACTTTTTTGGCGTGTCCCAGAGATTTAATTTCCCGCAAACGACCATTGGCGTCATATTGCGGCGCGAAAAAGGCGGGAACATAGACCCCGGTGATACGACTCAAGCCCTCCAGCGTCTCCATTCTGGAACTTTTTGCCTCCTTGGCGGCCAGAATACACCGGGCAATTTCCAGTACCGCCTCCTCACCATCGCCCAGGAGAATGGCATCAAAGAAGTCCGCCACCGGTTCAGGATGAAAAGCGCAGGGGCCACCGCCGATCACCAAAGGATGACGGTCACGATCACGGCTAAGCAGAGGAATACCGGCCAAATCCAGAATGGTAAGGATATTGGTGTAACACAGCTCATAGGGCAGGGTAATGCCCAACATATCAAAATCGGCCAAAGGATGCTCTGATTCCAGGGAAAAGAGCGGTATTCCCTTATCGCGCAGGATCTTTTCCATATCAAGATCCGGGGCATAAACCCGTTCGGCCAGATAGTCATCCTGCCGGTTCAGGATATGATACAAGATTTTCAGGCCCTGATGACTCATGCCAATCTCGTATAGATCGGGAAAGGCCAGAGCGATACGCAGTTTCACTGCCTGCCAGTCTTTTTTTATAACATTATATTCATTGCCTAAATAGCGGCTGGGCCGATTGACAAAAGGCAGTATCTCTTCAATATTCACGGAAAGTTAATCCTTTTAAAATTCGGGGGAATACGCAGCTTAAACTGTTTTTTGGGTAACCGAACCAGGGGATAAGGATCACGAATGGCCAGGGTCATCACCTTATGACCGCCAAGTCTCACAGTAACCAGATCTGGAATCGGACAATTTGTAACATTTTTTTCAGTGATCTTCGGGTAATGGTATGCAAGAGCAAGACGGCCGTGGACGCCGCCCGCCTCCATCACATAGGCCAACAGTCTCGCAGGCTCACTCCGCCCGCCGCTCGATCGGCCTGGAGAAAATAAAATTCTGGCGGCCCCCTCACGCCCAGCGGCCCCTGCCACATCACCGGCAGCCAGTTTCAGCCAATAGCCGCCATCGTTATTACGCCGGACAGCAGCAGTAATTTGGATATTGGCCGGCAATCGTCCCAACAACCAGGAGGAAATAGATGCCGCCTGTCGGGGGGTAATATATTCCCCGACCTTGCTGCCGGCCAAAAAACCGGTATAGGCTACCTGTCGGCGAATCAGCAGATAACTGTAACGGCGGCCGTTAATAGTGAAGATATTTTCCGTCAACCCCAAGGGATTCACTCCCTCAAAACGAAGATAGGCAGGCGGGAAGGTCAATAAATAGCCATTAATGGCAGCAGAGGACAGCAGGTCATAAAATGTCGCGGTAACCTCCGCGTCAATACCCGCCGGGCATTGACGCTGCCGGTGCTGCATCTCGTGAAAGTCAGCCAATACCCGCACCGCCTCAGGGCCTGGCACCAACTTGCCGACCGGCAAAGCCGCGCAAGCACTCAAAAGAAGCACCAATCCCAGCAGTACCCCGCAGCCGGCCTGCCTGCGGTCATATTTACACCACCGTATATTAAAGCATTGATGATCGCCAATACCGGCGCCCGCAGACTCGTCAGTCATCATCCCAAATTCCGGACTCTGTATGCTGCCTTTTTTGCAGGGCTTGAATTTTGGCACGCAGCCGCCTCCGGTCAACATTTTTTTCAAACAGGCGTAGAGACTTACGATAGTTGGCCAAAGCCGGTTTCATTTCAGACCTGGCGCTATACACATCACCAAGATGCTCATGGATGGTGGGGTCGTCCGCCTCGGCACGCAACGCCTTCTTTAACTCAGCAACGGCCCTCTTTGTTTTGCCAAGTTTAAAATATACCCAACCCAGACTGTCCCTGATAAAACCATCATCAGGCCGGCCAACTACCGCTTTTTTGATATATTGCAGGGCCTTTGTCAGTTTAACGCCCCGGTCGGCCCAGGTATAACCGATATAATTCAGGGCCACGATATTATCCGGTTCCAGTTTCAGGGCTTTTTTCATCTGGACAAGGGCTGTGTCCTGGCAGCCGGTTCGATCCAGAAACATGCCATATCTCAGATGGGTTTTGGCCGAATTAAACTGGCTGATAGCGGCCTGAAAAACCGCCGCCGCCTTATCCGCTTGTTTATTCTCTTCGTAAAGTGCTGCCAGGCCAAAATAGAAGTTAAGCTGCTCCTCCCCCTTGGTACCGGCGATTGCCTCCCGCAAGAGACCGGCCGCCGCCGGATAATCCTTCTCAACCACATAGAATTTTACCAGCAGCAAAACGGCCGCGTCATAGCCATCCGCGCCAGGCGGAATCTGGAGGAGCAAATCTCTGGCCTGTTCTTTAGCGCCGCTCTTATAATAGGATAAGGCCAATAATAACCGGATTTTCCCATCTGCCGGATTCCTGAACCGCATATCCCTGAACAGGGCAATAGCCTTGCCATATTCCTGCTGATCCAGATAAATGCGGCCAATAGTAAAGTCTATCTTCTGGCTGTCGGCGGTCTTGGCACGCAGTCCCCGCAATAAGGACAGAGCCTCATCCACCTCATTATTTTGTAAATAAATCCGCACTAGCTGACCAGCTGCTCCTTCATCCCCCTCATCTGCCGCCAAAATCTTTTTATAAATGACAACAGCCTTATTGTCTTCCTTCTGCCCCTCATAAAAGGTGGCGGTCTCCATGGCCAGAGGCACGGACCAGCTAATCCCCAAGGCCCGCTCGTAAGCATGCGCCGCCTTGTCGGTATAATTTAGCTCACGATAGAGATGGGCCAGATAATACCAGCCGGAAAATGAATCGGGATTCTCCCCGACTAGCCGCTCCAAAATACGGCGGCTCTTGCTATATTCAAGATTATGGAGATAGAGTTTGCCTAGGCACAGCATCACAGCATTGTTTTTGGGCGCAAGCTTCAGGATATGTTCATAGATGTCTACCGCCTTCTTATTCTCGGCAATAGAGGTGTATAATTCCGCCAAGAATATTTTTGTGCCGATATCATCGGGCCGGGCCGCGATCAGTTTCCGCATCCAGCGGATAGCCGCTTCTCTCTTACCCATTTTCAGTAAAAGAGCAGCCAGACGGCGAACTATATAAACGGCTCCACCATCACAGACAATGGCCTTTTCATAGGCCTCCTGCGCTTCGGCATCACGGCCGTTCAGTTCCGCGTCCCTGGCCACTAAAAAATAAAAATAGGAACAGGCGGTATCCACATCTTCGTTGGAATCAGGAGCCGCCCCCCGTATTCCAGTATTCATGGATAAATTAGTACGGACACCCGGCCCGGCGCAGGAAACGCAAAGAACAAAAATCAGGGCGGTGACAAATAACCGCGCTATGGCTTTTTCAGCGATAGGATTCAAGCCGGTATCCCCGGTAAAATATTTTGCACCTCAGCCATAATTTGCCGCTGCACATCGTGGACGGCCAATGTCCCGTCCACCCAACGAATATATGGCATTTTCATACTGCGAAAGACCTCGGCCACCTTGGCCAGATAGTCCTCGTGCTCAAAAGAATTTAAAGCTTCACCCCGTCCCTGCTGAATCCTTTTGACCGCCTGTTCAGGTGATAAATCAATGATAACGGCCAAATCAGGTGGCGGCGCGAAGGCGTTTTTTTGCATAATTATAGCGGGATCAAGGCCGGCGGCCCCCTGATATGCGATCGTTGACAGATAATAACGATCCGTGAGAATAATTTTACCGGCCGTAAGAGACGGGGCAATTAATTTACCAATATGCTCCCGCCGATCCGCCAGAAATAGTTCCAGCTCTGCCGCCGGACTCACGGAATCGCGGCTTTTATACAGCGCCCTTATCTTTTGGCCATAGCCCCCGTTAGTTGGCTCACAGGTAACAACCACCTCATAGCCCTGCTGCCGTAAGACCCCGGCTAGCAAGGTTATCTGGGTGGATTTACCGGTGCCGTCAATTCCCTCAAAGGCAATCAGACGGCCCCCGGATTGGGGAATGCCAAGCCCGGCGTTTTTTGTTATTATTTTATCTGTCACCGTCTGTTTTCTGTCCTCTGCCACGATTGTCAGCTATTTGAGCCGCCATCTCATAGGCCGCCAACAGGCTTGCCGGACTGGCCTTGCCCTGGCCGGCAATATCATAGGCCGTGCCGTGATCCACCGAGGTACGCACAATTGGCAAACCAATGGTAACATTAACTCCATCAGCAAAATGAAGCAATTTAAAGGGAATCAGCCCCTGATCATGATACATACATACCACCAGGTCAAAATCGCCATTCACCGCCCTGTTAAAGACGGTATCCGGCGGGAATGGCCCCGCGACCTGCCAACCAGCAGCCTGGGATCTGGCGATGGCCGGGGCAATAAGGCGCTCCTCTTCATCGCCAAAGATACCGCCCTCCCCCGCATGGGGATTGAGACCTGCCACCGCCATCCGGGGATGGCTGATGCCAAAATCATCCCGCAGAGAACGGCCGCTCAAACTAATTAATTTGCTGATTTTGGCGATATTTAAATCCCGGCTGACGGTTTGCAGACTCTGGTGAATTGTTACCAGAGTAACCTTTAACGAGGAGCCTGCCATCATCATGGCAAAGTCCGGGCAGCGGCATAAATCGGCAAGCATCTCGGTATGACCGGGATAATGATATCCCGCCGTCTGTAAGGCAGATTTGGTAATGGGACAGGTGGTCATGGCCGCCAAGTCTCCCGCCTGAATAAGCCGCACCGCAGCTTTTATATAGCCGGCCATAGCTCTGCCCGTCCGCAAATTGGCCTGGCCCCAAACCAGATGAGCGGGATTCAGCAGAATATCAGGCTCGAAATCGGGAACATTATAGACATTTATTTTATCCGGCAGCCAAACGCCGCCCGGCCGCCATAAATTAATGTCGGCACACCGGCCAAGCAGGGCCGCGTTTTTTTGCAGGACGCCGGCATCACCAATTATCACCGGCAAATGCCGCCGCCAGCTCTTACTAGCCAGAAATTTCAGCGCCACCTCCGGGCCAATACCAACCGGGCAGCCCATGGTAATACCGATTATGGAAGTTTGAATTCTCTTTGGCATATTGCAGGACGTCCTTTTTCGTATTATCCAACAAAGGCGTTGCGAATTAATTCAGCCCCAGGAGGGCCGCTCTTTTTCATCATCACCGCGACCACATCAAAACGAACGGGGGCTTCATGCAGATTATTCTGCGACATATAGACCAGAGCGGTCTTGATGATCTGCTGTTGTTTGTGATGGGTAACGGCCTCGGCTGGGTGGCCAAATCCCGTGCCGGAACGGGTCTTAACCTCAATGAACACGGTATAATCATCTTCCCTGGCAATAATATCAATTTCACCGCATTTTACCCGAAAATTCTGTTCGATAATACGATAACCCAGGCGTTCTAGATATTGAGCGGCAAAGAGCTCGCCCCGACGCCCCAATGAAATACGATAATTACTCATGGCCGGCAGCAAAAAATTCCTTAACCCCGGCAAAGGTCTTACGATGCAGGGGACACGGGCCGTATTGGGCCAAAAGACGGCGATGCTCCGCCGTTGGGTACCCTTTATGTTTATGGAAATTGTACTGGGGATATTGCTGGTGATACTGCCTCATCAAATCGTCCCTGGTAACTTTGGCAACGATGGAAGCGGCGGCAATAGAGGCGCTGCGGGAATCCCCTTTAATCAGGGGCTGTTGAGAAACGGCGACAGGCACGGGAAATTTACCGTCAACAAGGACGAAATCCGGCTCGGTTCGCATGGATTCCAGAGCATTTTTCATCGCCATCAACGAGGCCTGGAGAATATTATACCGGTCGATTTGAGCTTCAGCAACAATGCCAATACCAATATCAGCGCCCATTTCCCGCAACACGTCAAAAAGCCTGCCCCTGACCAGGGGAGTCAACTTTTTGGAATCATTGAACTGTTGATAATCACAGTCAGGCGGCAAAATCACGCTAGCCGCGACCACCGGGCCGGCCAGGGGGCCGCGGCCAACCTCATCTGTGCCGGCAATGGCGGAAAACCCCTGCCGCCGCAATTCCCGCTCGAAAGAGAAACGGTCTGTTTCCTGAAATAGGGGGAATAAGCTTTGAGGTGCAGCCCGTATCCCGCTTTTTTTCATGCACCAGACCTCAACATCGCCGGATTAACAGACTAAATTAACCTGCCCCGATAGTTACAAAAATCTTACAGAGTTTTTCTTTCCTTAATCCTGGCCGCCTTGCCGCGCAGCTCGCGCAAATAATACAATTTTGAGCGCCTGACCCGGCCCAAAGAATTAACTTCAATTTTTTCTATTTTGGGCGAGTGCAGGGGAAAAGATTTTTCCACTCCCACGCCATGAGACACCTTGCGAACCGTAAATGATGCCCCCATAGTCCCCCTTTTCTGGGCAATTACCACACCCTTAAATACCTGAATTCGCTCTTTCACGCCTTCAATAATTCGGAGATACACGCTGACCGTATCCCCGGAACGGAACTCAGGAATATCATAACGCATACTTTCTCTATCCATTTTTGCCAAAACAGTTGCCATCTTCATCACCTTTTTTAACTATTAACGTAATTGTGAATTTTACAAAAATCTAGCCCAACAAACGATCCAAAATGATTGCTGCCGCCGAACGTACTGCCAAATGATTATAGCCCTCACCACCAAGGGGCGGCAGAAAGGCGTCAACCTGTTCCACGGCCTCAGGCGCCAACCCCCAACCGGTGCCGAACAAAACGAGCATCCTCTCACCGGCCGCAAGCCTCTGACGCACCTTGTGATAGCTCAGGTCAGCCGTCTGTTTGGCCGCGCTAGTCGCCAAAACCAACGGCCTGCCATGCCATTTTTTGGTAACCGCGCCATACAATTCAGCCAAACTGCCAAGAACCTCTACTCTGCGAAAAGCCTCTTGCCTGTCTGGATTATAAGCGGCTCCATGGCCGCTCTGCCAATGCGCCATAATCTCACGGGCCAAGGTTTGCTGATCCGCGTATGGGGTAATCACATAATATGTATCCACCCCATAGGTTGCCGAGGCCCTGGCAATATCATGCAGATCAAGATTGGTAATTGCCGAGCCAATAATTTCATTATTTTTATTACTGACCGGATAATGCACCAAGGCAATATCCAACCTGATTTTCTGTTTCTGCCGATGCCGCAAGCCCTTGGTATCGGTGCCATCAGCCTTTAGTCCCCGCAGCTCATCTTCAGAAAACGCAGCCTTCTCCAGGAGATCCGGCCGCCTTACGCGGGTACGATTAACCGACTGCGCCAACCGCCATTTGGCGATGGCACCGTGGTCGCCAGATATAAGCACCTCCGGCACCGTCTGTCCCGCAAATACCCTGGGCCGGGTGTATTGCGGATGTTTTAATAATCCACGGCTAAATGAGTCTCCGGCGGCTGAATCATCACAGCCCAAAACCCCCGGCAACAGACGGGTGATTGAATCAATAAGCACCATGGCAGGTAGCTCACCACCAGTGAGGACATAATCACCGATGGACACCTCGTCATCAATATACTCCTCCACGCGGGCGTCAACCCCCTCATAACGACCGCAAATAATCACCAGATGCGGCCGCCGGGCCAATTCAGCCGCTAGCTTCTGGTTATAGGGCCGGCCCTGTGGGGTCATAAAAACTACGTGGCCACCGGGCGTTTTCTTATGCACCGCCTGCAATGCGGCGATAAGCGGCTCCGGCTTCATCACCATTCCCTCGCCGCCGCCAAAGGGCCGGTCATCGGTGCAGGCATGTTTATCCAGGGCAAAATCGCGGATATTATGCGTCTCTATCTGTAGAGCCTCCGAGGCTCTGGCTCTCTTTATGATCCCCTCGTTAAGAGGCGAGTCAAGCAACTGCGGAAAAATTGTCAGGAGATCAAAGCGCATCAGGATCGTTAATCTCTAAAAGTCCGGGGGGAGGATCAATAACCAGAATGTCATTCTGCACATCAATCTTGACAATTATTTCCTTGGCGGCTGGAACGAGATATTCATAACCGCCGTCTTTTATAACCAGGACATCGTGACCGCCGGTAGCCATCAGAGAGGCAACCCGCCCCAGGGCGCGGCCATCAACGGTAACCACCCGCAGACCCTCCATTTCATGCCAGTAAAACTCATCCGGCGCCAACTCCGGCAAGACATCTTCCGGCGCCCAAACCTCAAAACCAGCCAGGGTCTCTGCCCGATCCCGGTCATCAACCCCGACAAATTTTACTACCAGATACCTGCCCTGACTGCGCGACTTTGCTGCCTTAAAATTCCAAGCCTCATGCTCCCGGCGCAGTTCAAAATCGCTAGCAGTCAGTAAATCGTCAGGGACACCGGAAAAAGGCAAAATCTTAACTTCACCTTTTAGCCCTTGCGCCTTAATAGACTTACCGACCAGAATATAATCAGGTTTTTTACTGTTTGCGGGCATGGTGAACGGCACACTACTCGATAATTTCGAGCCGGGCCTTCTTGTCAATTTTGCTTGCCGAGGCCGTCAACAATGTCCGAATGGCACGTGCCGTCCGGCCCTGCTTGCCGATAACCTTACCAAGATCCTCATTTGCCACCCGCAGCTCGAAAACCACAAGTCCGTCACGCTCCACTTCGTCAACCCGTACATCATCGGGTTTATCCACCAGGGCCTTAACTATAAAGTTAACCAGTTCTTTCATAACAGGCAGACGAATTATTAAACTGCGGCAGCGGCATTACGGGCCAGAAGGCTTTTAACCGTGGTAGTGGGTTGGGCGCCCTTGTCTAGCCACGCCTGTACCTTATCCTGTTTGATATTCAGGACTATCGGATCCTGCAGAGGGTCATAGGTACCGACAATCTCCAAGAATTTACCATCCCTGGGAGCCTCGGCATTCTGCACAACAATTCGATAAAAAGGTTTCTTTTTCCGGCCAAACCGGCTTAATCTTATCCTTACCGCCATTATTTGATTCTCCTGTATTTGATTAACGATGCGCAACGCACCTTGGCAATCGTTACTAGCGGAAAAGTCCCTTTGGTCTCTTCCGTCTCTTCATCTTATTGGCGCCACCGCGTATCGGGCCGCGCATTTTCTTCATCATCTTCAACATTTCACTGTAACTCTTCAAAACTCTGTTGACATCCTGCACCGAGGTGCCGGAGCCTGCCGCAATCCGCTTACGGCGATTGGCATTGATAATTTGATAACTCCGCCGTTCTTTGGGGGTCATGGAACTAATGACCGCCTCAATCCTGACCAGATCCCGCTCATCCGGTTTGGGCATATCCTTAATTTTCTTCATCTTATTCAGGCCGGGAATCATTCCCATGATCTGCTCAAGACTGCCCATCTTTTTAATCTGTTGAATCTGATCACGAAAATCCTCCAGCGAGAAGGTATTTTTCCGCAACTTTTGAGCCAGATTGGCGGCCTGCTTCTGGTCAACAACCTCCTCCGCTTTCTCAATAAGTGTCAGAACATCGCCCATCCCCAGGATACGGGAAGCCAAGCGATCCGGGTGAAAAACATCCAGGGAATCAAGATCTTCCCCCACCCCAACAAATTTTATCGGACACTGGGTAACCTTTTTGATGGATAAGGCCGCCCCGCCCCTGGCATCACCATCCATCTTGGAAAGGACAACCCCGGTAATTTCCAAATCCTGATGGAATTTATCGGCAACGACAACCGCATCCTGGCCGGTCATGGCGTCCGCCACCAAAAGGATCTCTGCCGGCTGCACTGCCGCCTTGATCCTGGCCAGTTCGCCCATCAGGTCTTGATCGATGTGCAGACGGCCGGCAGTATCAATAATTACCGTGTCATAATTTTCATGGCGAGCAACAAGGACAGCGTTTTTACTAATATCAACGGGGTCCTGCTCCACCTTTGACGGATGCACCGGCACATCAACATCACCGGCCAATACCCGCAACTGCTCAATGGCGGCAGGCCGATAAACATCAGCCGGTACCAGATACGGCCGTCGCCCTTTCTTTTTTAAAACTTTGGCAATCTTGGCCGCCGAGGTGGTCTTACCAGAACCCTGCAACCCCACCATAAGAATTACCGCCGGCGACGCGCCGCCAAGCTGTAAATCAGATGTTTCACCACCAAGAAGATCGACCAGAGAATCATGGACAATCTTAATAACCTGCTGACCGGGGGATAGACTCTGCAATACCTCCAGGCCAATGGCCTTTTCGGTGACAGAGGCAATAAACTCCTTGACTACCCCGAAGTTTACATCGGCCTCCAACAAGGCCATACGCACCTCGCGCATGGCGTCCCTGATATTGGCCTCTGACAGCTTACCACGGCCGCGCAGCTTTTTAAAAACCCCTTCCAGGTGGTCAGAAAGATTATCAAACATTAGCAATTAAACGCGCTTTAGCGCTTTTATTTTTTTTGGTCTTTGTTGATTAAAAATCCAATAACTAAAAAAACCGGAGTGACAACAAAAATTAAACGTCCAATGAACCCGCCAAATTACTGCCATTCACAAAAAATGTCAAGCAGATATCGTGTCAGGGGGCAGGGGGCAACGTATCATGGGCAGGTTTAAAACCTGCCCCTACACTATCCGAAACCTGTCACCTGCTTTGCAAGCGGAGAAATACCGCGCTAGATATACCTGCCGCGCCAAATACCATACACATCACCATGATCTGATAGCGCACGGCGATAAGAGGCGATATACCGGAAAGTATCTGGCCGGTCATCATGCCGGGCAGAGATACAAGGCCCACGGCAAAGAGGGAATTGGTAATAGGAATAAGGGAGGTCTGCAGGGCCTGAGCCCTGGCTTGCTGATAATCTTTACCGCCTTCGATCTCCGACTCAAATCGTTCGGCTCCCAGACTCACGGCGTTCATGGCATTGGCAAAGATCATCCCGGCAAGAGGAATAATGTAGCGCGAATTGAAGGTTGGCGAGAGGGATAATACCAGACCCACAACTATGGCAAGAGTAAATATACCACCAGTGGCAATGGCCAGTAACGCCTTGCCATATATCTGTTTATCCCTGTGCCTCATGGGCCGGAGAGCAATGAACCCCGCTGCCGCCAACATAAAGCTGAGGACGGCAATAACAAAAACAGGCTGATCATTGGAGAATATATAAGTTAGGGCGTAGCCGATCAGGAGAAGCTGCAACACCATGCGGATCAGGCCGTGAATAGTCGAGGAAATACTTATTTTCCAACGGATAAAGGTGACTATTACCAATATTACAGGTATAAATGACAGCAGCAGATTGGCAATACTGATCTGGTATATTGAATGATTCATGGCTTTTTGTTTTGCTCTAAAAAGATGTCGACCGGCATTATAGTCATATCTATCATAAAATAACAGCGATTCATCGATAATTAAACCGGAATCTACCAGTAATGCCGCCTGGTGACCGTGCAAATCCAACGGGTGGAGTAGAGCCAAATCAGGAAAACATAGAGAAAAGGCGGACAATTGAACTATCAGCACGGACATCTTTACCGGACAATAACCATGCAAAATATTGGCCCTATGCTTACCAGAGGCCTTCTGATTAGCGGGCTGAGCATGATGGTTTTATTGCTCGGGCAGCCCGCCGCCGCGTCCAATTTTGGCCACTGGCTAACCGCTCTTAAACAGCAGGCCAGAGCCGAGGGAATATCGGAGACCACAATTAACAAGAGCCTTAATGGCGTATATCCCAACAAGTTGGTGCTTAAACTTGACCGGAATCAACCGGAATTCAAATTGAGCCTGGCTGAGTATTTAAAACGGGTTATACCTAAAAGTCGGATTCGGGCCGGCCGCAAAAAGATGCGGGAGAACCGGCAGCTACTGCATAATATTGCCGGTCGTTTTAAGGTACAGCCCCGTTTTCTGGTTGCCCTGTGGGGAATTGAGACGGACTTCGGCAGGGTGACAGGAAGCCTGCCAGTGGTGGAGGCCTTGATAACATTGGCCTATGATCCGCGCCGTAGCGACTTTTTCAGACGGGAGCTGTTGGCGGCCCTGCATATTATTGATGACGGCCGGGTGGGTAATAACCATTTGCGTGGCTCATGGGCCGGCGCCTTTGGCGGCCTGCAATTTATGCCCTCTGTATTTTTAAAATACGCGGTTGACTTTGATAACGATGGCACGATCGACCCATGGCATGACAATGGTGATCTTTTCGCCTCTGGCGCCAATTATCTGGCCAAATCAGGTTGGCACTTTAATGAGACATGGGGCCGTGAAGTTCATCTGCCGCCAGGCTTCGATTTTAGCTTAACAGGTCTGGCCAACCACAAAAAAATACCAACGTGGCAAGCTATTGGCGTGCGGCAAATAGACGGTTCTGACCTGCCAACCCGCGCATTGTCGAGTTCAATTATTATGGTCGATGATAATCGCAGGTCGTTTATGGTTTATAATAATTTCGGGGTATTGCTGAAGTGGAACCGCTCAATTTATTACGCTCTGGCGGTCGGTCTATTGGCCAATCAGCTAAAAAACGGCACTGGAAAATGAAAGGGAAATAGGGTACAATCTCCCTGCGGTTTGAGACTGCGCGCCCGTAGCTCAGCTGGATAGAGTACCGGACTTCGAATCCGAGGGTCGCCCGTTCGAATCGGGCCGGGCGCACCAGTAAAATCAAGGGGTTTCAGCCTTTATTAAGATTAACCCCCCTTTCTTTTTGCTCGTCAGCCCCCCCCACCCATCCTCACGCCCTAAATCCATAAAGTTAAAAAATAATTTATTTTAAAAGGGGACGTAGAATCAATTAGTTATACGATTTCATAATTTCATGGCAAAAATAATATTAATTGCTATATATAGAAATATGAGTTCATTAAATCAGATACTACAAGAAGCAAGCCACTTGCCAGAAGACCAACGGTTTACTCTTGCCCACAGACTGTTAACAATTGGAGAGCCTTCCCTTTCCGAAAACGTTAAGCATGTCTGGGATGTCGAAATTCAAGACCGTATTGCTCGTTATGACCGGGGGGAAATACGGTCACGTCCAGTAGGTGAGGTTTTTTCTGAATTAGACCGGCGATTAAAAGCATGATCGTTGAGTTCCTCGCAGATGCTGAACAGGAACTGGTCGAAGCGGCACAATTCACCAATTTTGCCCATTGATATACCTGTTCATATAGCCCTTGCAAAAGGCTCCATAGTTACTTAAATTTTTTCCGGGCCGCGCCCGGCGGCTGGCTCAAAGGCTTGGGCTTGGCGTTTTTCGTAACCTTCCGCACCTTAAAATATACCTTGCTGTCTGGCACGCCCAACGTGTAGCTGACGCTTACCATATCTCCGTTTTGCAAATCATTGAGTGCAATACCTGCTCTGGCGGGGGTATAGGTCGTACGATTATCCAGGGTGATTGAGTGATTAGCATTTATTGCCACAATTCGTCCGACATCCACCCCGATGGGAACAAACATTCTGGCCTGGCTTAAAGCCGGCAACAAACAAAAAACAGCGCCAAAAAATAAAACTATCTTTAATTTCATGCTTATTCTCCAAAGTATATAAATGCTCACAGGACACCATATCTTTCCGTGATTAGCCTGGTTTACGTATGACTAATACGCCGCGCCAGTCTGCTCACAAAAATCTCCGGCACCCTGTAAACACTTACAAGGATTGTGGTTAATGGCGCTAGTTGGAATTACCTTCCCGCCAATAATAGAGTTCCAGTCCGGAATCAGGTGACGGGATTTTATAAGGTGGGCTGCCGCCGCCAATTTCTCCCGGCCCAATGACCTTCCCCCCCATAGCCGCCATAGCCCCGACCTCACCATTACGAACAACAATATTAAAACCAGAGGGGATACCATATATATGGGCATATTTACGGTATCGATCCGTAACGTCTTTTTGTTGGTTTATTTTATTGTTTACCACCGTATCGTTACCAGTATTTAAGTTAAGGGCGCTAGAGCCATCACTATAATCAAGGGCATAGGCAAAACCGTTCCCCTGCGGATTACATGGATTGGCAGAATCAGGCTGATAGGTGGTGAAATAAATAGTGCCGTAAAAGAGGCTGAGCTTACTCAAAACCTTTTCGCCGCTATGAAGTTCATCGGTATAACCTGCCGGGTATGAGCAATGCGAACAGACGGTAGAGTCTCCCTGATCCGGCAGAATAATATACCAACCCTTGGCATCATTCTCGTGCAGACGGCCCTCCTCAAGATAATCCAGACCATCAGTCAAATCGGTGTAAACCGCGTCATCAAAAAGGTCTTCCTGAAGAAATTTTTTCAGAGCATTATCTCGGTCAACAGGATTTGTGATGGTGGTTGAATGGCTAGGAAGAGAACTAACGGTAGTGCTGTCGTCCAACTCATCACAGGTCAAATTGAGCAAATCATTCTCGGTGTAGGGTGATGACGAAACGGCAGCCGGGAAGCTTAGCTTACCGAAGCGCCGCTGCTGTCTTTAACCGGCGTAGTAGGGTCTATCTGGCTTGTGGTAATATCCGAATCATCATAAATCGCGTAAACTCGGTTTCTAATCATGCTGTATGTGGGATGCTCACGGTCGCCTGTCCCCATAAATAAACTGTATATTGAATTAAGATTAGCAAAAGTCACATTGTCATAGTGATAGTTATGGCTGTCGAAATAGCTCCCCGCCCCGCCTGAAGAAACTGCCGGAGGATAAAAAGCCTTGCGGCCGGTATCCAAGGTATCCAGTCCGACCCGCATATCTCCGCTGCCGCTTAAACTGCCAGGATTGGCAGAAAAGATTTTCTTCACCACCCAGGAATGCGCACTGACCTGCCAGTTAGGCGCAGTCTTGGTGCCGTTATTCTGAACCGCAAAATCCCACTGCAATTTATAGATATTACTGTAAATATCCGTAAAATAAACAACTTGCAGATCCCGATTTATGTGTTCTGTCTGCACGACCCCGCTAGTGTCGGTGTATGAGTAATTGTAATTACCATAAACAATAGAAGGATCGGCGGGGAAGCAAAATTTCATTCCGGTCAAAGTTTGCGCCAGACCGGTGGTGAAAACGCTGCAACAACTTTCAGAATATTTTGGAGAAACAAGGAAGTGTTGTGTGTGCAGGGAATTG
>JAADIV010000056.1:0-1207 GCA_013151175.1 Deltaproteobacteria bacterium
GCTGTTGGACGCATCCCGTTATGTTGAAATTATTGAAAAGCGGCAGGGATTAAAGATAGCCTGTCCGGAAGAGATTGCCTGGGAGATGAATTATATAAACGATGAACAGATGGCACGTCTGGCTGAACAGCTAAAGAAAAATGACTATGGTCAGTACCTGCTCCGCCGCCTGCGTGAAAACAGGTAGGCAATTGTGCCGCAGGGGCAACCGCCCCCGCAGCCTTTTTGTGTCCTTGAGATATAATTAATAAAAAATTTGGAGAAATATGCGGGTGATTAAAACGGCTTTGCCGGGAGTTTTAATTGTGGAGCCGGAGGTATTCGGTGACTCACGCGGTTTTTTTCTGGAGACATTCCAACAGGAGAGATACGCCGCTGCCGGTATTCCCGGCGGTGAATTAACATTCATCCAGGATAATCACTCCCGTTCCAGTAAAGGAGTGCTGCGCGGCCTGCACTTTCAGCTAAAAAATCCACAGGGCAAGTTGGTATCAGCTGGAACCGGCACAATATTTGATGTAGCGGCTGATGTGAATCCAGATTCAAAAACGTTCGGCCAGTGGGTTGGCGTGGAATTGTCGGCAGAAAATCATCACCAATTGTGGATTCCGCCGGGCTACGCGCATGGTTTTTGCGTGCTGTCCGATAGCGCGGACCTTCATTACAAATGCACCGCTCCATATAACCCGGCTGACGAAGGCGGTATTGTCTGGAATGACCCTGATCTGGATATTCTTTGGCCGGTTACTATGCCGTTATTGTCGGCAAAGGATGCCGCCCTGCCGACATTAGCCGCAGCGCCAAGAGAGCTATTACCGTGAGGCTGCTGATAACCGGCGCTCATGGCCAATTAGGCCGTGAGCTAGTGCGGCTTGGCGTAAGCCACGATTTGCGGGCCGTGGATCATCATGCCCTGGATATCACCGATGCCGGGGCGGTTGCCGCCGTTGCGCGGTCATTTAAGCCAGATGTTATCATCAACGCCGCAGCCTATACGGCGGTGGATCGAGCCGAGTCAGACCGGGATTTGGCCTTTGCCGTGAACAGTGATGGGCCAAAAAATTTGGCGATCACGGCCGAAAAGTCCGGCATATCGCTTATTCACGTATCCACTGATTATGTATTTACCGGCTCGAAGTCTGATGCTTACAACGAAACCGACCCGGCAGTGCCGCTAGGGGTGTATGGTAAAAGTAAGCTAGCGGGG
>JAADIV010000056.1:1229-8673 GCA_013151175.1 Deltaproteobacteria bacterium
CCGCCATATCATTCTGCGCACTAGCTGGGTGTTTTCCGCTTATGGCAATAATTTTGTTAAAACGATGCTCAGGCTAGCTAGCAAACGCCGGGAGCTAGCAATCGTTGCCGATCAGTATGGCTGTCCGACTGCGGCGGGAGAGCTAGCACGGGGTATTTTTGCAGTTATTGCCAGAGGCCTGAATAGTAAACAATATGGACTCTACCATTTTTGTCAGCCGGAGCCGACAAGTTGGTATGGATTCGCTGAGGCGATATTTGCTGAGGCCCGCAGGCAGGGTATGCCGCTCACGCTAGAATCAGCCAGGCCGATTGCCGCCGCAGATTATCCAACAACAGCGGCCAGGCCGAATAATTCGGTACTAGATTGCAGACGGTTCGAGCGCGCGTTTAAATTTGCGATTCACCCCTGGCAGGAGTCATTAGCTGAAGTTATTCGGGAGGATCGGAGAAAAGCAGGGGGCCATATTAAAATTTGGGAGTAATCCCCTGACCGGAGATTTCGGAGTCTACGCTTACCCCATGAGTAGTTGGTCATACGTAAACCAGAGGCGGGTAGCGGGGTAAGCGAGGGACGAGAATCCGAATATCCGGTACCCTGTGAGCAGTTAAACTATTTCATAACTTGTTTAGATAGTGTAAATATCGATTCGTCCGTCAGCCAAAATCAACCATTGCATTATTTGCCAAATAATGTAAATATCCCGCAGAATTATCAAACGGGCATTTTCACCATTTTGCCCCCGTAGCTCAGGGGATAGAGCACAGGATTCCTAATCCTGGTGTCGCATGTTCGATTCATGCCGGGGGCACCAATTATATCAAGGGAAAGCTAAGGATTGCTACGCTACGAGGTAGTTTAACCTCAGCAAGGAGAAACGCCTTTTCCCCCTGCCCCATCCTTCACGCCTCCCGCCAGAATAGGGCGATTACCATGGTTATGGCAGCACAATGCAGTTAGAACCTCCAGTTAAATCCTAGGGACACAACAGGATAGAATTTGAAATTATTTAGCGAGTCATCCAGTTTTTTCTTTTCTGCGGCAATATCAGCGCTCAATCCGGGGGCGGTTTTGCTAGTGACAATCGAGGTTTTAGGTTTGCCTTGATAGAGTGCGCCGACTTCAAAGCTGAAGCCGAACGGGCTACCGCTAGAAATTGCATCACCCCAACCAATACCGAGGTATGGCGCCAGGTTATTAAAATCAATGGTACCGTGTACTGAACCAACCTGCGCTGCCGTATAAGATGTGCCATTGAAAGTGAATGTTTGAGTTGAGGTAGGTGTGCCGGTGATATCGATTTTATTGCCATTGTAGTATAGGCCGCCGCTAATGCGAAATTTACCTGCAAATGGATAAATATCGGCAATGGCACCCGCACTGAACAACTTCATGCGTCCATCATAAGTCACCTGAGTCTCGGTAATCGTTTTATTGTATTTGAAGCCATTCACCTGCAAACGCGCATTCAACAACCCCGGAACAATATTGGTTGTCAACTCGACTCCAGCGCCAAGCGTTGATGCCTTTACCGCTACAGCCACCCCCCCGGCATAAGCGCTCTGCGTTGACAGCACTAGCCCGACAGTCAATACCACAGCCCATATTGATTTCATTGTCATTGTTATTTCCCCCGTTTTGATTACATTTATTATAAACAATGTTGGACTAGTAAAAAGTCCCTCACTGACCAAAGGCTTAACTCACCCCTTTGCCCTGAATTTTTTAAAAATGGTTCAACGTCACTTTTGGCCTGATCAAAATCAATCTCTTTTATTTTTCTGGATATAAATTCAACAAGCCTTTCTTTGGTCAATCCTTCAGATAAGTCAATATGACCGGTTTGTACCATTTTATTTTTGAGATAATACGAGTCACACAGAATATTATTCTTCACAAACCAAATTAAATCATACCAGTCCCGCCCCTTAACATTGGTTCTTCTTGACCGGCACAGCAAGGCATGCATTTTACCGGCAAACAAACTGGGCAAAGCCATCGTCTTAATGGTAAACGGTATTGGCTGGAGATGATATTTGAGGTCAATGTCAAACCCTGGGGCCGGATCCCGATCAATTTCCAATTTAATCTTCATCGCAGCATTTTTATGGGTTTTCAAATGCAAATCAATTTTTAACAAATAGGGCAAGGTATTTTCTTTGATGAAAGCCGAATTAATCGAACTTTCACGCCTTTTATTTTTCTCTGCCGTTGCAACCTCAAATCCCCATAATTCCAACTCTGATTTAACCGCACCAAGATATTTTTTGATATTGAAATCTTTTTCCGGCTTAAGTAAAGAAAAATCCAAATCCTCGGAGAACCGATCCAACTTATTAAAGACCTTTTTTAACCCTTATGATATCCTTATCCCTGATAAGACCTCTGATCTTATCTCTTGGCTTTCTGTAATCCCTTAAAGCATATAACAACAAATTGTAATCAAATTCTGCGGGTAAGTTAATTAATCTTTTCATATTTCAGCCGGCATGTCTAATAATTTGGACTTACTGGCTTGATAACTGCACAATATAAAATCAATAGTCAAGCATCTTTCTCATCCAGGTAGCGGGTCTTGCTAAAACATTTTCCCGCGCCTGCCCCGGAGGTAAACGCAGACTCCCATCCAGTTAGGCCGTCATTCCGGACTTGATCCGGAATCCAGTGAGCA
The DNA here is from genome assembly GCA_013151175.1 of Deltaproteobacteria bacterium. Classification (GTDB taxonomy): domain Bacteria; phylum Desulfobacterota; class Desulfobulbia; order Desulfobulbales; family VMSU01; genus JAADIV01. Next base: position 3,901 of record JAADIV010000056.1, read on the forward strand.
ATCTAAAAAGGTAACTATTCAGCGAGGTGCCTAAGAGTAACAATAACCCCATAGCATAACGGTTCAGCAGTTAATGCTTTTTTTATATAGCTTGTCGTAAATTCCAGCAAGTTAACAACCCCGAAACTTGAGTAATAAATTTTAGTTGACGGCAAGTAAGTGCTTACAAGGCCTGTGATTATTGTTATTATGTCGGCCATTAGGTGAGTAGTTACCTTTTGGCATCTGCCGCGCGAATCACCTAATTGTCTGCCCCTATCAAGTTCGCTCAACAAACGTCACTTAATGTGCCGCTAAACCGAATCAAGATAAATGAGAGTATTGGTCACTGGCGCCAACGGTTTTATCGGGCGCTCTTTATGCAGTGAATTAAGGCGGCGTGGTTTTACCGTGCGAGGGGCGTTGCGCCGTTCTGGCGCAATTACAAAAAATAGTATTTCAGACCTGATTGTTGTCGGTGACATCGATTCTGGCACCAATTGGGAAGAAGCTCTGGCCGGGGTGGATCACGTTATTCATCTGGCTGCCCGTGTCCATCTGCTGCGCGATAACGCCGCCGATCCATTGGCCGAATTCCGCAGGGTAAACCGGGACGGCGCTGTTCGTTTGGCAAAACAGGCGGCATTACACGGGGTGCGGCGCTTTATTTATCTCAGTTCTATCAAGGTTAATGGCGAAGAAACAAAAGGTTCACCCTTTACGGAGTCTGATTTATGCCGCCCCGCTGGGCCTTACGGCATTTCTAAAGCCGAGGCGGAAGAACGATTATTGGCGTTGGCCGATAAGGGCGGCATGGAGGTCGTTATTATCCGCCCCCCCCTGGTTTACGGCCCCGGAGTAAAGGCGAATTTCCTCAGAATGATGCAAATTATCGCCAAAGGTATGCCGCTGCCACTAGGGGCGGTTCATAATAAACGCAGCCTGGTGGCCTTAGATAATCTTGTTGATTTGCTTGTAACCTGCCTTGAGCATCCAGCAGCAACCAATCAGATTTTTCTGGCCGGGGACGATGAGGACTTGTCAACCACGGAACTTTTACGGCGTTTGGGCGGAGCGCTGAAGCAGCCGGCCCGTCTGCTTCCCGTCCCGCAATGGCTGCTCGACTTATGCTTTAATACGGCGGGTAGACCGGATTTGAGGCGGCGGCTGTGCGGCTCCCTGCGGATAGATATTAACAAGGCCAAAAATTTGCTAGGTTGGCAGCCGCCGCTTAGCGTTACCGAGGGACTCAAAAAAACGGCGGAGTGGTATCTCAAGGCCCATGACTGATTTAGCTAATATTGTTTCGCCGCCGCAGCTATATTTTTTGCTTCTGGAATTTGGGCTCGGCCTCTTTGGCGCCTGGCTTGTCAGCCGTTTTGCCCGGCGGCTAGGCCTGATTGATACGCCCTCGGCCCGCAGTTCACATATAATTCCTACTCCCAGGGGCGGCGGGGTTGGTATTCTAGCCGCCTTTATCGCGGCCTGCTTTTGGCTTGGACTTAATTATATTTTTTGCCTGCCGGTGGTCTTACTGGCGAGTTTAAGTTTTATCGGTGATCGAACTGATATTTCTCCCGCTATGCGGCTTATTATGCAGTTTTCTGCTGCCTTTATTGTTATTTTCATGCTGCCAGAATCGCCACTTTTTATCAGCTTGCCTTTTCACTATTTAAGCCTAAATTGGCTGATCTTGCTTATGCTCGGCATTATGGCGGCTGTTTTTATCGTTGGCACCGCAAATTTTTACAATTTTATGGACGGCATAGACGGTATTGCCGGAATTACGGCGATAGTTGCCATGGGCCTGCTGACAGCTTACGGCATAAGTTCCGGCAAAGATTCCCGTTATACAATGCTTGCCCTTGGCCTCGCCGTAGCCTGCCTTGGCTTTTTACCCTTTAATATCCCTAAGGCGAAGATCTTTATGGGGGATGTGGGCAGCATCCTGTTGGGCTTTGTCTTCGCAGTAATTGTGGTGTTATTTTCTCTAACATCCACCGAATTCCTGGTGCTTAGCAGCTTCTTATTCCCCTTTTATGCCGATGAACTGACGACCATGGCAACGCGGATTCGCTTACGGGAAGATTTAACTAGGCCCCACCGCCGCCATTTATATCAGATATTGGCCAATGAGGCCGGGATCGCCCACTGGAAAGTGGCGTTTGCCTACGGTGTTTTCCAGTTAATTGTCGGTTTGAGTATGTGGCAGATTGCGCGGTTTGGCCTGGTGCCGCTCATCGGCGCTCTGACTCTGCTTGCTTTTGCGACCCTTTACTTGACGAATAAGGTCAGAAGACAATTTATAGTTACTAAAAATAAAATATTACTTGACAAACAGCGATAAAAATAAAATATAATGAGCTGTGTTCCGTATCCTGGTCTTGTTTACGCGTGATTTCCAGGGAGGGACGCACTAGGGGACGGCATCTGAACTGTTTGAAAAGACTGACTTTTCTATTCAGATGTTGAGCGCGTGGGTGAAATTAAGTTTAAGTATAGATCTATTTGTACGACTGGTTTCCCTGCCGTTAATTTTTTTTAAATTGGAAAAGGAGTAAAGTGTTATGAAAAAGACTTTAAGTATTGCGGCATTAAGCACCGTCCTGGTGTTCGGTATGGCTGCCGGCGCCATGGCCACCCATCTATCCGGTGACAGTTCGGATACCGTTGCATCTGCCGGAACCGCCAAGATCACCATTGATGGCGCTATTCGCCAACGTGGGGCAATTAACAAGGCCAGTGTGGTCAAAGATTCTGCGGCTTCAAGCTATTATGACGGCCGGATTCGCTTGGGCATTAAGGCTCAGGTTGGCAGTCAGGCTAGCGCTTACATCCAGATGGAAACCGGCCAGGGAGACACCCATGATTATGGTTGGGGAAATGGCAGCGCTGCCGGTCTGCATATGGGCGGTTTTAAAGACACAGGTTCTCTTCTGACTCCCCGGCAGGCATGGATTAATTATAATGCCTCGAGCTTCAGCGTCAAGGTCGGCCATCAGTTGTTGGCCCTGGGCAATAAGGTGTTTTTTGATCACACCGGCCATGGAGATGATGCTATTATGGCCTATACCGCCATTGGCGATACCCATCTGGCAGGTATCCTGATTAAGTTTGACGAGCAGACGAAAGGTGATTCCACCGATGATCTGGATGGTTATGTTGCCGTGGCTACCCACAAGTTCAACGACAATCTGGACGGCGGCATTAACTGGACATACTTGAAGGGCGGCTCTTCTGACCCCAATGCGGTATCTACGGGAACTGCTGAGTTGGCTCAGGGTATGTCCATGAGCAATGTCGGCATTAACGCCAATTATCGTCAGGACAATCTCTCCTTCCTGGCCGATACAGAGTTCCAGTTTGGTGATGTCTCTGATACTGGCACGGTTACCACGAAGGCCAAGGGTTGGGCCGTTAAACTGGAAGCCAAGATGGATCTGGGCACCGCCAAGGTTGGCCTGCTCTACGGCTACGGTTCCGGTGATGATAATGCGACGGATAATAACAATGACAATTTCATAAACTTCCTGAATAACACCAATTACGATACGATTCTTATCGGTTACCGCGCCGCAGTACCGGGGCAGGCGAGTAAACACACCGGACTGGCCAATCTGTCCGAGTACCAGATTAATGTTTCTACCAAGACCACCTGCCCGATCACCGGCAAGCCCCTCTCTATCTTCGCGTCTGCTACCTACGCACAGTTAAACGAAGAAATTAACACCGGCGCGACCATGGAAGACAAGGTCGGAACCGAGTTTGATGCCATTGCGAAGTGGTCGTTGGCTCCCGGATTGTTCTACAAGATTGAGGCCGGTTATCTCTTCACTGGCAACGCCTGGAAGACGGCAGCAACTAGTGATCCTGACAATCTTTACTTCCTGCGTCACCGCCTGGAGTTCAGATTCTAATTTAGATGTTTTAAGATTAGAACAAAGGGGTTCGCAAGTAACATAGTTCGCACCTCAATTGTCTAGTTAAGGCCCGTTCAGGTTCACCCCTGCCCGGGCCTTTTTTTATTGGCAGCCGCCCCCTCTGCCTTTTCTTTAGTACTTGCAAAGCGCGAGATGCATGACTATACTAGCCAAACCGACTAGCGGCTCCCCATCAACAAACCAACCAAACTATGCCGATGCTTAATAAAATCATCCGTCTATTTGTCCTGCTGACCATCTTCGTCTCATCTTCTTCCTTTGCGGCTGCTCCCCCTGCAACTCTGGCCCTGATGCCGTTTCAGGTGCATGCCGCCAAAGACCTCGCGTATCTTGACAGCGGTATCCGGGCCATGTTGGCCAGCCGCCTGACTGCCAATGCCGGTGTCAGGATCGTTAAACAGGCGGCCGGAGCTGATTATGTCCTAAGAGGTAGTTTAACCTCTTTTGGCGGCAGTTTTTCCATTGACGCGGTTTTGACCCCGGTCAGGGGCGGCACCAAGCAAAATTTTTATGCCACTGCCCCCAAGGAAAGCGCAATAATCGGGGCGGTTAATAAAATGACATGGGATATAGCGGTAAAATCATTCGGGAAGAAAAGACCGGCGGGCGCCGCCCCGGCGGCCCAAACGCGGGTAGCTGCCATTCCAACCGCCGCCATGCCGGCCCCGGCTTATCGTACCGCCAATCCTGAACTGGCCTTCCGGGGCAGCCATCAGGCGGGTTCTGGCATGAACAATTTGGTTCGGCCTCTTCGTGTCGTCAACACCCCCTTCGGCTTTACCAAGAGTCAGAACTTCCGCCTTGGTCTCACCGCCATGGCCGTGGGTGATGTGGATGGTGACGGTCAGGTTGA
>JAADIV010000026.1:0-7442 GCA_013151175.1 Deltaproteobacteria bacterium
GCGGGTCAAGTTTAATCCCCAGACGCACAAAATTCTCCTCCATTGCCTTTCTCGTTCCAGAGCCTTCTTCCCGCAGGACAAAGGGAAGGCCGCTTAATTCGGCAGATCCAACAGCCCGCTTGTCGATAAATCCCGGCGCGGCAACGAGAACCAACCTGTCTTGAAAAAAAGGCTCGTACAACAGAGCCTCGGCCTCCATTTTGGCGCCAACAATCCCACAAACAAGTTCGTTATCAAGAATCAGCTGATTTATTTTAGACGAATCTTCAATCCTCACCCGAAAAAATATATCGGGATAGTCTGCCCGAAAACGCTTAATCACCGGGGGAATAATATAGGTGCCGGGAATTGTGCTTGCCCCCAGAATTATTTCACCCTTCACCGTATCCTCACCGCCAAGCAGCTCCGCCTTTACCCTGGCTACTTCCGCAATTATCTGCGTGGCGTCCAGGAACAACTTACGGGCGGATAATGTCGGCTCAATCCCCCGGCCAATCCGATCAAAGAGCCGGCATTCTAGCTCATTTTCGAGGTTCTTAATATGTTCACTAACCGTCGGCTGCGAGATGTGAATCCGCCTGGCGGCCCTGGTGAAACTTTTATCGCGGTAAACTGCCACAAATATACGTAACTGATGAATATCCATAAACTACCAAATTTTGTCTAGTATCCTGTGGGCTTACGCCCCAGACAATCTTAATGTTAACTGGGGACAACTAGCAATTATCGCATAATAAACGGTAAATCTCCATAAAAAACTCTAAAATAGATAGTTGACAACTAACGCCTATCTTGGTACGAAGCTAACAGCATATTGCCGCGTATCCCTTATCGCTACTAACGAAGGGAGTTTTTCAGGTAAATAATTTAAAAAAGGAGCTTGAGATGAACAAAACTGAATTGGTAAAATCAATCGCAACTTCCGCTGGTTTGTCCCAGGTAGCCGCGGATAAGGCCTTAAAAGGGTTCATCACGGCGGTAAAGAGTAGTCTGGCCAAAGGTGATAGCGTTACCCTCGTTGGTTTCGGCACTTTTTCTGTTGCCAAGCGAAGCGCCAGAACCGGCCGCAACCCCCAGACCGGCAAGGCCATCAAAATAGCCGCCAAGAACGTGGCAAAATTCAAGGCTGGTAGTCGTCTGGCCGATGCCGTAAACTAGCCACCGCTTGACCCAAATTTCTCAACAGGACAGGCCGCCCCGCCAGGCGGCCTGTCCTGTTGAACTGCCCTGTGAGTGCTTACCTCTTGTCGATGATGCGTTTGGCCTTGCCTTCCGAGCGTTCCAGACTTTTTTCCTCCACTAGCTTTATATCTACTCCTATCCCCAATTCCGTGGCCAAACGATGTTTGATTAAATCAATAAACTGGCGCTGTTTCTTCATCTGATCGAAGAAGATGGCTTCGATAACCTCCACCATAACAGTGATTTTGTCGAGACGCCCCTGGCGCTCCACGACAATCTGATAATGGGGTTTTGTGCCCTCCACCTCTAGCAACACCGCCTCAATCTGGGACGGATAGACATTAACCCCTTTGATAATCAACATATCATCGGTACGTCCCATAACCCGTTCCATGCGGGTGAAGGTACGGCCGCATGGACATGGTTCAGGAAGCAGACGAGTGAGATCACGAGTGCGGTAACGAATAACCGGAAAGGCCTCCTTAGTGAGGGTGGTAATGACGATCTCACCAAGATCACCAGGAGCGGCCGGCTCCAGGGTCTCCGGATTGATTATCTCAACCAGAAAATGATCCTCGTTGATATGGAGGCCGTGCCGTTCCTGACACTCACCGGCAACCCCCGGCCCCATTACCTCGCTCAAACCATAATTATCGGTGGCGGAGATAGCCAGTTTATCCTGAATTTCGTTACGCATAGCCTCCGACCACGGTTCACCGCCAAACAACCCAAATTTAAGCGACAGCTCATTAATACTTATGCCATTCTCCTCCATAACATCCGCCATCAACAAGGCATAACTCGGGGTGCATACCAGAGTGGTGGTCTTAAAGTCCCGCATAATTCTGAGCTGCCGTTTGGTGTTACCGCTAGAGATGGGGATAACCGAGGCGCCAATACGCTCCGAACCGTAATGCAGCCCGAAGCCGCCGGTAAAAAGGCCGTAGCCAAAGGCGATTTGCACCACATCATCCTTGGTAACACCGGCGCCGGTCATAATTCTCGCCACCAGATCAGACCAGTTTTTAATATCATTTTGGGTATAACCCACCACCGTTGACTGCCCGGTGGTGCCGGAAGAGGCGTGTAAACGCACAACATCACGCAGCGGCACAGCGAACAGGCCGTAGGGATAATTATCCCGCAGATCCTGTTTATAGGTAAATGGAAGGCTTCGCAGGTCGTCAAGGGATTTGAAGCCATCGGGGTCAATGTGCAATTCCTTAAATTTTCGGCGATAAAACGGCACATGCGTAGCTACCCGATAGAGGGTGGCCTGCAAACGCTCCAACTGCAGTTGCGCGAGTTCGGAACGGGAAATACGCTCTTGTTCTGGCTGCCAATACATGATTTTCCCCCTTATAAAAATATCATTTTCGAGATGATTTTACGGTTATTCACCCTTAACCCGGCCCAGATAGGCCCGCTGCACATCTCGGTTATTCAGTAAATCACTGGCCGGGCCCTGGAGAATAATCTTACCCGTTTCAATTACATAGCCGCGATCGGCAATTTTTAAAGCCGCCCTGGCATTTTGTTCGATAAGTAATACTGTGGCCCCGGCCGTTCGCATACGCTGGATAATCTTAAATATATTTTTGACAATGAGGGGAGCCAGGCCGGTTGAGGGTTCATCTAGCATAATCAATTTGGGTTTTGCCATTAAAGCCCGACCCATGGCTAGCATCTGCTGCTCGCCGCCGGAGAGGGTACCGGCCAACTGTTCGGCCCGCTCACGCAGGACAGGAAACAGATCATAGACAGTTTCTATCCCTGCCAGTGCCTTTTTGTCCTTGCGGTATTGTACATAGGCGCCAAGAATGAGGTTTTCCCGCACCGTCATGGGGGCAAAAACCTGCCGTCCCTCCGGCACCAGGGAGCAGCCCAGAGCGACTATCTTATCGGCCCGCCGTGGGATCAGCGTCCCATTAAGGATAATTTCGCCGGTAAGCGGCCGCAACAGGCCGGAGATAGAACTAAGCAAGGTCGTTTTACCGGCGCCGTTGGCGCCAATCAGACAGACAATTTCGCCCTTATTAACGTGCAGGGATATACCTTTGAGCACCCGAACCCGCCCATAAGCCGCCGTAAGGTTCTTTATTTTAAGCATCCTCATCGTCCCCTAAGTAGACTTGGATAACGGCCCTGTTCTGCTGAATTCTGGCCGGAATATCCTCTGCCAGTTTCCGGCCAAAATCTAACACCACAATCTCATCAGATATATCCATCACTAGCGACATATCATGCTCTACTAGCAGGATTGTAACTCCTAGCTCCTTAATCTTGGTGATTAAGCGGGCCAGTTCGGCGGTTTCATAGATATTCAAACCGGCCGCTGGTTCATCAAGGAGAAGAAGGGACGGCCCGGCGGCCAGGGCACGGGCCAACTCCACCGCCCTTTGCTGACCAAATGACAGACTGGCCGCCTCGCAGTCAGCCGTTTGCGGTATCTCCACCAGCTCAAGCAACTCAAGTGATCTGCGGCGAATTTCTCTCTCCTCCCGGAATGTTTGCGGCAGACGGAGCATAGCGGCTATAAATCCGGCCCGGCTCCTGGTATGGCAGCCAACCATGACATTTTCCAGGGCGGTCATACCGGGGAATATTTTAATGTTCTGGAAGGTTCTGGACATCCCCAAAGCAGCTATCTGATGGGATTTAAGACGTTCAATATGTTGACCCTGAAAGCGGATAGTCCCGGCGGAGAGCGGGATATTACCGCAGATCAAATTGAACAGGGTGGTCTTGCCGGCGCCATTGGGGCCGATCACCGCCTTAATCATACCTTCAACAAGTGAGAATGATATGTCCGACACCGCCTGCAATCCACCGAAGGAGCGGCTTAAATTTTTAATTTCTAGCAGGGCCATTTTTTCGCCATAATTTCTTTAAAAGAGGCAGCCGCAGAATGCCATCCGGCGCAAAAAGCATCATAGCCACAAGAATCGCCCCAAAAACCGCGCCGTCATAGGAACCGAACATACCCCGAAGTGACATGAAATTCAGGATTACCCCCATACAGAGCGCCCCCCAGAGGCTGGACATACCGCCAATGGCAATAATAGCCACATAACGCACCGACTTCATAACCGATGCCTCCGAGGGACCGATACCACCATTATAATGGGTAAGCATCACCCCGGCCAGAGCGGCAAATACAGCGCTAATCACAAAGGTATATAATTTAAAGCGGGAGGCATTTATCCCCATGGCAGCAGCGGCCTCCTCTGAACCATGAATCGCCCGCAAAGCCCGTCCCACCCTGGAATTAACCAGATTGAGCGATAATATCATCCCCAACAGCACCAATCCCCAGGCAATATAATAATTGGATATCCTGGCCCCAAAATCGCCGCTCACCGTAAGCCCCGGCAGGAGATGAAAAGGCGGTACCCCGGAGATGCCGTCGGCCTCGCCAAAATATTCCGTTGCCATAGCAAAGCGAAAAATAATAATACCGAATCCCAAAGTGGCCATGGCCAGATAATGACCTTTCAGTTTTAAAACCGGCTTACCGATGGCAAAGGCTATTATTATGGTTACTAAAATTGCCGCCAGACAGGCCGCCCAGGGGATAACGGTAAGAATCTTCTCACCATAGATGTCCTGCCCCATGCTCAACAGACCGGTTTTATTAAGCAGCTCAATCAATTGATTATGCCGCAGGCCTATGAGATTATGGGTGGTGAGAGCGGCAGAAACATAGCCGCCAATGGCAAAAAAACCGGCATGCCCCAGGGAGAGTTGGCCGGCATATCCCATGAGCAGACACAGACCAATAATCACCAAAGAGTAATAGGCCGTCATGGTAAGTTGGGTAAGATAAAAAGAGGTATCGGTGCCGGCGGTAATAAGCTGGACAATCACCACCAGGGCGATGAGCAGCAAAACCGGTATATTCCTTTTGCTGATACCCATTAAAAATCCTGCAAACAGGCGGTCTCACTACTACCGAAGAGGCCGTGGGGACGAACAAAGAGAACAATCAGCAAAATGGCGATGGAGATAACCTCCTGATAGGCCATAGGGACAACTATAATGCTGAAGGACTCCACAATGCCAAGAAGTAAACCAGCGGCAACAGCCGCCATACTGTTGCCCAGACCACCAAGAATTACCACAGTAAAGCCCTTGATGGCCAGACCGGGGCCAATATCATACTGGGTATAGGTGATGGGCGACATAACGCAGCCAGCCACCGCGCCGATACCGGCGCTCAGCATAAATGACCAGGTAATCTTGCTCCTGGTATTGATACCGCAGAGGGTAGCCGCCGTTCTGTTGGCGGCGCAGGCCCGCATTTCACGACCGGCATAGGTAAATTGAAAAAACAGACTCAGCCCGACTACTATCACCGAGCACACCCCAATGACCCACAAGACCTGGGGCGATATATTGGCGCCAAAAATCTGGACAGAAGTTACGGCGTCACCGTTGAAATAAGGCAGACTGCGCACCGACTCCCCCCAGACAAAGAGAGCCGCCTCCCTAATAAGAATGGACAGACCGATAGTGATAATAATCATCCGCAACACCGATGGACTATCCAACCAACGGATAAATATTATTTCGATCAGGCCGCCAATGATGCCGGTTATGATAACAGCCAGCAGGATCGCCGCCGGCAGCGGCATATACTCATGCAGGGAAATGGCACACATACCGCCCAGCATAACAAATTCGCCCTGTGCGAAATTAATAATGCCGGTGGTGTTGTAGATAATATTAAAACCAATAGCAACTATGGCGTAAAGAATGCCGTAGGTAATACCGGAGAACAAATATTGAGTGAATAGTTGCAGGGACATGGAGAACGCGAAACAAGCCGCAAAGAAAAAAGGCTACAGGGCAGGCCATAACCGCCCCATAGCCTTATTAATTTTTAAGTAACTATTAGCTGCACCCCATCTTCGTCCGTTTCGGCCTCCTCACGTACAGGGAGTACCGGAGTCTGCGCTTACCTGATTCAGAGGCCGAAACAAACGAACCTGGGGCACATCTAAACAGTTACGGCTCCTAGTTGAGGGCAATTTGTAGTCCTTGCTGAATAGTTACATTTTTAACCGCAAAAATCCGCATATGATCAAGTCATACCGCTAGAATTTGGTGAATTTACCGTTTTTGACCACCATCATATCAAAGGCATCGATCTTAAGGCCGGAATGATCCGTGGGGGAAAAATGGAAGATGCCGCCGGTGCCGATAAAGGTCATATTCTCAATGGCGGTGCGAACCTTCTCCGTATCCGGGCCGCCGGCCTTGGCGATAGCCTTGCATAAAATCTTAAAGGCATCGTAGGCGTGACCGCCAAAGGTACTGACCGGCTCGTGATATTTACTCTCGTAATCGTGCTTATATTTAACCAGAACGGCCCGCTGCGGATTACTGGCGGGCAGGGAGTCGGCAATCAACAAACGGTCGGCCGGAAACTTGATCCCCTCCATTGCCGCACCGCCGGCCTGGACGTATTTGATATTGCCGAAACCATGACTCAAGAATAACGGCACATTCCACTTCTGCTGCCTCATATTCTTGGCCAAAATAGTCTGGGCCGGCACAATCGACCAGTTGACTACCCCCTGAATATCCTTATTGGCCATCATCTTGGTAACCAACGGGCTTAAATCAGTAGCTCTGGGACTGTATGTCTCATTCATCAGCACGGAAATCCCGTACTCCGGGGCCAGCTTATTGACAAACATCTTGCCCATCTTGCCAAAGCCGGTACCGCCCACAACCACGGCGATTTTGGTTATGCCCTCTTTTTTCATCTCCTGAAGAATCATGCGGGCCGCCAGGCTGTCGTTTTGCGGCGTTTTGAAAACGTATTTGGCAACTGGATCAACAATTGCTTTGGTGGAAGCGCAAGATATGAGAATAGTTTTGGCCTGTTCGGCGATATTTTTAATCGCCATGGTAGAGCCGCTGCGGGTGGGGCCAATGATGGCAAACACCTTGTCCTCCTCAATAAGCTGCCTGGCCAGGGATACCGCCTGCTCCTTTTTACCGGCAGAATCTTTAAGCAGCAATTCGACCTTATACCCCGCAACCCCGCCACGGGCATTTGTCTGGGCGACAAGCATCCGCAGGGTCTTGGCCTCTGGCTGTCCCAAAAAACCGGCCGGGCCGCTTTCCGCCAGAATAGCACCAATCTTAATCGTTTTAGCCATACCAGTTGACGGCAGAAAGGCAAAGAGCAGAGCCGCTCCAGCCGCCAGAGCCATAAGTTTCATTCTCATGCTGTTTTTCACAATTTTTCT
>JAADIV010000026.1:7451-11098 GCA_013151175.1 Deltaproteobacteria bacterium
GAGTTATTTATATTAAGGCCCCGCAAGAGGCGCCCCTACAGACCATGCACCTCTTCACCAGGCAATATCTTGACACCGCCAAGCCGCAGCGCCTTAATCGCCGCCTCAAGGTCATCAAAACGAAATAATAAAATACCAAGTTCACCACTTTTCTGAGTGAAAGCGTACATATACTCAACATCCAGGCGAGCTTTCTTTACCACCTGCAATATACTGTCAAGCCCGCCGGGCTGATCCGCCACCTGCACGGCGATAATATCGGTAATACCGGTAGTAAAGCCATTATCTTTCAGGGCCGTTTTGGCCTTTTCGGTATCATCTACCACTAGCCGCAGGATACCAAAATCAGCGGTATCGGCCAAGGACATGGCTCTGATATTAATATTCTCCCTGGCGAGAAGCGCACTTATATCGGCTAGCCGCCCCGATCTGTTTTCCAGAAATATAGCAATCTGTTGTACCTGCATAGATTCACCCCGCCTATTTTGTAAATGTCAATAACCACAGGACTTGTAAATGCTTGCAGGATGCCGGAGATGCGAGGCATCGCCCTGCGAAGCGTACTCCCTGTACGTGAGCAGGGCGATAACGAAGCAGATTCGGTATCCTGTGAGCATTTACGCCTATTTTTTGGGTCGTTTATCAATAACCCGCTGCGCTTTACCTTCGCTGCGCCGAATTGTCTTTGGCTCAACCAGGGAAATCTTACATGAAGAACCGATAAGATCCTTAATATCGCCCTGAATTCGTTTATTCAATTTTTCAAGATTCTTGATCTTATCCGAGAAAACAGTCTCACTAACCTCAACCTGCACCTCCATGGTATCCATACTGCCCTGGCGATCAACAATTATCTGATAATGCGGCTCAACCCCCTCAACATTCATCAGAACCTGCTCAATCTGGGATGGAAAGACATTAACCCCGCGGATAATCAACATATCGTCGGTACGACCAGTTATTTTGGGAATGCGCATGAACGTACGGCCACAGGCGCAAGGCTCGTCATTCAGGCTAGCAATATCCTTGGTACGGTAACGGATCACCGGAAAGGCCTCTTTGGTAAGCGTAGTAAATACCAACTCACCCCGATCACCCACGGGCAAAGGCTCAAAGGTATCCGGATCAACAATTTCGGGTAGAAAATGATCCTCAAAGATATGCAGACCATGCTGTGCCTCAATACACTCCGTGGCCACTCCGGGGCCGATTACTTCACTCAACCCGTATATATCAATGGCCTTAACCTGTAATTTATTCTCAAGTTCGGCGCGCATATTCTCACTCCACGGCTCAGCACCGAATACCCCGACACGCAGAGGAAGATCCGCCGGATTCACCCCCATATCCGCCATAACCTCGGCAATATTTAAGGCATAAGACGGCGTGGAAAGAAGCACCGTTGAGCCAAAATCCCGCATGAGGGTTATCTGCCTCTTGGTCTGACCTCCAGAGACTGGAACTACAGCAGCACCCAACTCTTCCGCGCCATAATGGGCGCCCAAACCACCGGTAAACAAACCATAGCCGTAAGCGTTCTGGATAATGTCCTTGCTAGTAGCCCCGGCAGCACTTAAAGTTCGCGCCATAAGACCAGCCCACAGTTTTATATCCGCCCTGGTATAACCAACAACGGTGGGCTTGCCTGTGGTACCCGATGAAGCATGTACCCGCACCACCTCGTCCATGGACACGGTGAACAAACCAAAGGGATAATTTTTGCGCAAATCCTCTTTGGTGGTAAAGGGCAGCCGTTTAATATCGGCCAGTTCCTTTATATCACCGGGCGTTACCCCGGCATCCTTCATCTTCTGACAATAATAGGGAACCTTGGCGTAAACCCGTTCCACCAATGCCTGTAAGCGTTTAAGCTGCAAGGCCTGCAACTCCGACCTTGGCATCGTCTCTTCTTTCTCATTCCACATCATCTTCTTACCCTCTGCAAATGGCCACCGCCCTTCCTGCCGCAAAGGCGGCCAGGTTTACATCAATAAATTTCTGGGGTACACGCTGGCGGATAACCTCTTTAAATATTTCTTCCTCCACCGGCATAAAGACCGACAGAGCGCCTACCAGGACGACATTGGCGGCTTTGACATTACCAGCCTTTTGGGCGATTGTGAAACCGTCAACTGCCACAACCTCAATGTCACGTTCGGCCAATTGCGCCAAAATTTGTCCAGGATAAAAAGCCTTGCCGGTAGCCACCGATGGCGGCATAATCTGCTGGGTATTGACAATTACCCTGCTTTTTTTATGAAGATACGGAAGATAACGCAGAGCCTCAAGCATCTCAAAGGCCAGTTGAATATCCACCGTTCCCGGATCAATTAGCGGAGAATAAACCTTATCACCATAACGCAGGTGAGCCTCCACGGAACCGCCGCGCTGAGCCATGCCGTGTACTTCACTTTTTTTAACATCCAGCCCGGACTTGAGCAGAGCGGCAGCGGTAACCTCACTGGCCAGTAAAATCCCCTGCCCGCCGACACCGCAAAAATGAATATTTCCTGTTGCTGTCATTACGCCACCCCCTTGCTGATCGCTGCAAATTTACAAAGCGGCAAGCATTGACCGCAGCCCACACAAAGAACAGGATCAATCTGCATATACCCTTTTTGCCCGGCCTTTTTACCCATAGCCAAGGCCTCCGTCTCATCAAGCGGAATCCAGCTAATGGCGGGGCATCCTAGCCCCAGACAGATCTTACAGCCCGTGCAGTTTTCTTTTACGCTGACAAGCGGTGTTTTGGGACGTTTTCGTTCAGACGGAATAAGAACACATGGAGCCTGGCTAATGATAACCGAAGGTTCTGGACGATTTATTTCCACCTCTAATATCTTGCGGGAGGCCTCAATATCATGAGGATCAAGAACTTTGATATGTTTAACACCCACTGCCCGGCACAACTCCACAAAATTAATGGCATTGGCCGCGTCCCCCGCGAGAGTTGAACCCGAGGCAGGATTGGGCTGATGACCCGTCATGGCGGTTATGCGGTTATCAAGAATAATCACCGTGGCGTAACTCTTATTATAAACCGTGTTTATCAGACCGGTAATACCGGAATGCATAAAGGTGGAATCACCAATTACTGCCACCTCCCGGCCCAGACCGTCATCCCCAAGAGCCTTGGCCATACCGTGCGCCATACCAATACTGGCGCCCATGCACACACAGGCATCCATGGCCGATAATGGCGGCAACGCTCCCAGGGTATAACAGCCGATATCACCTGAAACAAAAACCTTGAGACGAGCCAGGTTATAAAACAGACCGCGATGCGGACAACCCGGACACATATTGGGGGGACGCATGGGTAAATCAAGCGCCTTAAAATCCACATTACCGGACTCGCCGCTAATTGTTTTTTTGAGCAGGGCAGAATTAAATTCGCCTACGGCAGGCAGCAATTCCTTTCCCTTACAGGCAATACCCATGGCCTTAACAGCATTTTCCAGAAATGGATCAAGCTCTTCAACCACAATCAACTCATCCACCTGAGCGGCAAAATTCCGAATCATTTTCTCAGACAGAGGATGAACCATGGCCAATTTCAAAACACTGGCCTGGGGGAAGGCCTCTTTCACATAAAGATAACTAACGCCGCTGGTGATAAAACCAATCTTTTTATCAGCCATTTCCAG
>JAADIV010000234.1 GCA_013151175.1 Deltaproteobacteria bacterium
CGGCCCGCCAGGCCTTAAGTGCCAAGGCGATTGAGGAGCTGCGTGGTAAAATTGTGGTTAAACTAGCCCAAAACGACCAGGCAGGGCATGATGCTGCTACCCTCTGGGGTTGGAATTACGGTTATGGCTGTTCGGCCGACAATTACCGCCTGCACGCCTCGCATCAAATGATTCATAACCAGTTCGCTATGCTGCCCGGTGAACTGGAGACGGTGGGCGGCCCGCCGATACAGGCCTATGGCTGTGGCGATCTTATCAGTGATTTTATGAGCCAATACCGGGCCGCCACCGGCACCTGTTTCTTTGATGACTATTATTGGGCCATCAGGCATAATAAACGGTTGGATGGCCGCGAGGATTTAGACAGCCGCCTGATCGTCCACGCAGACGAGCGGGTTATTCTCTTCGTACCCAAGGCCCAGACCTCGCAATGGGAGCTGCAACTCATGCCAGTGCAACGGGTGGGCAATATTGTTGAGGCGGATACCAAGACCAGAGAGTCCATCGACAGGGCAATTCTTACCGCCATGCGTATGCTCACCGGACTGGGGGTAAAAATGGTTACCGTCATTGAATACAGCAAACGTCTCCGTGGCGCTGACCCTGGTCAACGCCTGCTTTACTCCTTTCTGCCTAAACTGCCGGATTCGCCGGGGGCCTTCAGTGAGGCGCAATTGCGTTGGATCAGCGGCCATTATCCGGAAGACTTTGCCAGGGCGTTAAGATGTCAGGAGGTCGGTGACAGGTGACGGGAGTCAGGTGGACAGTAGGGGCGGGTTTCAAACCAGCCCTACAGGGCAGATAAGCGGCAAAACATTTACAGGCAGGACTAATTTATGAAAAATAACGGCTATTACGGGCAGTGGGGTGGCTCATTTATCCCTGAGATACTCCACGAAACCTTCGCCCAATTAAACAAGGTCTATGAAACGGCCCGGCATGATCCGGCTTTCTGGCAGGAGTATGTCGATCTCATGGCCACTTACTCATGCCGGCCAACGCCGCTGACTTACGCCGGCAATCTATCCCGGCATTTTGGCGGCGCCCAAATCTTTATCAAACGTGAAGACTTAAATCACACCGGCGCCCATAAACTGAACAATGTTATTGGTCAGGGTCTGCTAGTAAAACGAATGGATAAGAAACGGGTTATTGCCGAGACCGGCGCCGGGCAGCACGGTGTGGCCACCGCCACTATGGCTGCTAAATTTGGCTTGCAATGCACCGTGTATATGGGCGAGGAAGATGTCAGACGTCAACGTCCCAACGTCTTTTGGATGGAGAAACTGGGCGCTGAAGTAGTGCCGGTCACTTCCGGCTCCGGCATTTTGAAGGATGCCATCAACGCCGCCTTTCGTGATTGGGTGACCAATATGGACGACAGCCATTATTGTCTGGGAACGGCCTGCGGCCCACATCCCTTCCCGGAGATGGTGGCCTGGTTCCAGTCCATTATCGGTCTGGAGGCCAGGGAACAGATAAGCAAACAGTTTGGCAGCGCCCCGGCCAGGGTATATGCCTGTGTGGGCGGCGGCTCAAATGCCATGGGAATATTTCAGGGATTTCTTGGGCAGCCCGATGTGGAACTGGTCGGTGTTGAGGCGGGCGGCTACGGGCTTGCTTCCGGAAAACATGCTGCCCGTCTGGCCAGTGATGATAGCAGCCCCGGTGTCGCTCAGGGTTACAAAACCATGTTCTTGCAGGACGATGACGGCCAGATGCGCACCACCCATTCGGTGGCGGCCGGACTCGATTATGTCGGTGTATCTCCCATCCTGACGGATCTATGGGAGCAGGGCCGGGTACGCTTTGCCTCCGCTACAGACAAAGAGGTGATGGCTGCTCTGGAGTTGACCATGACCAGGGAGGGCATCATTCCGGCTCTGGAATCGAGCCACGCCTTTGCCCAGGCCTTCAAAGAGGTGGGTGATCTTCCGGCCGATCAGTCCGTTATCATCAATATGTCCGGCCGGGGTGATAAGGACATTTTTACCATCGCCAATGCCTTCGCCGATCCGTCTTGGCAACAATTCATCATCAATAAGGGAAAAGAGTATGAAGCTGCAAGATAATATCAGGGAGGCAAAGCAAAAAAAGGGCATTCTCCTGATGACTCATATTGTCCTTGGTTACCCGTCTTTTGAGGTAAATCGCGCAGTTATAGGACAGATGGTGGATAAGGGCGTGGATCTTATAGAGATGCAGATTCCCTTTTCAGAGCCCATGGCCGATGGCCCGGTGATCGTCAAGGCCAACCAGGATTCATTGGCCAACGGCACCCGGCTTGCCGATTGCCTGGACTTTGCCGGAGAAATGGCCGCCACCCATAAAATTCCCTTCCTGCTCATGACCTATTACAATATCCTGTTTAAATACGGTTTAGAAAAATTCTGCCGTAAGACTGCCGATTTAAGGATAAAAGGTTTTATCATTCCTGATCTGCCGCCGGAAGAAGGGGCGGAGTACCTTGGATACTGCCGGCAATATGGTTTGGCCCCGATTTTTATCTATGCCCCGACTAGCACCCCGGCCAGAATGCGGGAATTGGCAAGGTATGGAGAAGGTTTTATCTATTGCGTTGCCCGGCGCGGTGTCACTGGCAGCCAAACCACCTTTGGCAGAGAATTCGCTGAGTATATGGCCCAATGCCGGGCTAGCACAGAATTACCGCTAGCAGTTGGTTTTGGCATCCGTAACCGTGATGATGTCAACGCCGTTAAGGGAAGGGCGGAAATCGCGGTTATTGGCAGCGAGACAATCCGCCTCGTTGATGCCGAGGGGGCTAGCGCAGTGGGGCCGTTTATCGCGGGTCTGCGGTAAAATTTTTTATGAATCAAGCAATGGGAGCGAATTACACGAGGCTAAATACTGCTGCCGGCGGGAATTTTCAAGCCTGGAAAGTCAGCGATTTTTTTAGACGGAGCCACAATACAATTACGGCCGATGCAGGCCTGCTCCGGTATTTCAACGTCTTTGCCAATCAGGGTAATGCCGGTGTATAGATGCGTTGGGTTCGCCTCGTTGGCGGTGTCTTTCCCGGTGCCGCAACCCACCACCGCATCACGCCCGACATCGACTCGTTTATCCATGATTGCCAGATCGACCACGGCATTCTTCTGAATCAGGCAGTCATCAATAATCACGGAATCAGACACCACCGCGCCGCTTTCTACCACCACCCCAGGTGCCAGAATAGAATTTTTCACCTCACCAAGGATAACACAACCGGCAGAAATTAGGGAATTTACCACCCTGGAGCCTCTGCCGAAACGAGGCCGGAGCCCGGTCAGCCGCCCGGCCATCAGCATCGGGATTTGGCCTGATACCCCATTGCTGGGGAGATATACCTGACGCCTCATCCAGGAGATCCATATTGGCCTGCCAATACGCCTGAATGGTTCCTACGTCCCGCCAATACCCTTTGAAGGGGTAGGCGTATACCCGGTCGCGTTTGACGGCCTTGGGAATAATATGCATACCGAAATCCGTTTCCTGGCGTTCCTCCTCCAACACATTCAACATATAGTCCGTATCGAAGACATAGATGCCCATTGAGGCCAAATTGGTTTTTGGTTCCTTAGGCTTTTCTTCCCAAGCGATAATCCGGTCATCGTTATCAACAATACCGGCTCCGAACTGGTGAATCCGCTCCATTGGTACCACCATCATACCGATGGTGATATCGGCTCCCTTACGCCGGTGCACGTCTAGCATATCAGCAAAATCCATATTATAGATATGATCGCCGGACAGAATAATCACCTCTTTGGAAGGGTGAGTTTTAATAAAATCAATATTCTGACGTACCGCATCCGCCGTGCCCTTATACCAGTCTGAGCCTTTGAAACCGGTGCGGGGCGGCAGTATTTTAACCCCCCTGGTACGGCCGCTTAAATCCCAGGCCTCACCAGTGCCAAGATGATTCATTAACGACAGCGGTTTATACTGGGTCAAAACCCCCACCTGTGAAAGCCCGGAATTCATCACATTACTCAAGGCAAAATCAATAATCCGGTACAGACCGCCAAAGGGTACTGCCGGTTTGGCGCGGGTCTGCACCAGAATATTCAGCCGGCTGCCAACCCCGCCGGCCAGGAGCAATACCAGAGGACTCACGGTCATCGAATAACCTCTCCGTCTCCAATAACTCGGTCAAACTCAGAGCTGTCCTGCCCCGGATAAATGGTACAGCCGCCGCCAATCACCGTGCCCGCCGGCAGGTGATTATTCCAGCCCAGAACCGTGATCTCTTTGGCGGCTAAATCTCCACAACCGCCAAGTTGACAGCCCGAGCCGATGGTAGAATTCACGTCACTAATTACCTTCTCCAACCGGGCGTCAGCCGCCACCTTGTTATTAAAAAATAAAATTGAATCTCGTACCACAGCGCCCTTCTCCACCCGCACGCCAGGGTATAAAATAGAACGCTCCACAAGACCGTCAACCACACAGCCGTTATATATCAGGCTGTCGGACACCGTCGCCGCCCGGCCAATTTTCAGGGGGGCGCAATCACGAATACCGCGATGTTCGAGATTAGTCCGCAGACCCCAGGCCTCCAGATCAATGGCCGGATTCTCACCCAGAAGATCCATATTGCTTTGCCAATACTCTTCTATGGTGCGGGAATATCCCCAATAATCATAAAATTTATAGCCATAGATCCGCCCCGCCCCGGCCATCAAGCGTGGAATTATATCCCGGCCGAATTCAAAGGAGTTATCTTCATGGGCATTGGCCGCCAAAGCCGCATACAATATCTGCGGCTTAAAACAGAAAATAGTCATGGAGGCCCAATTAAACTCTGAATTTTGAGGCTTTTCCGCGTAGGCCAGCACTCGGCCGCCCGTCCGGCCGTCCTCATCGTCAATCTGCGCTACGCCAAAGCGCTGCGCCTGGGCAGCAGGAACCTGTAAACAGGCTATGGTCAGGTCGGCATCCTTATCACGATGATAATCAATCATCTTCTGATAGTTCATATTATAGATATGATCGCCGGAGAGGATAAATACCACCTCCGGGTCATGGTGCCTGACAAAATCAAGATTTTGATAAACCGAATCAGCTGAACCCCGATACCAAGAGGAGTTTTCAGAACTGGTAGAGGGGGGCAGAATTGAGATACCCCGATAACGGCCCAACATATCCCAGGCGGCGCCGGAATCGATATGATTAATTAGGGAATAGGAACGGAACTGACTAAGGATGGCAACCTGCTCCAGGCCGGAATGGAGGAGATTACTCAGGGTAAAATCAATCACCCTGGCAAAGCCGCCAAAGGGCACGGCAGATTTGGGCCGGTAATAGGTAAGGACATTCAGCTCGTCCACCCGGCCGCCGGCGAGAACCATAGCCAGATTTTTCGTTTTACGATTCATTGGCTCAAATCCATATACCGCCGAATATAAGTTCACCAAGGGTGCTAAAATTGATGCCGCCCCCGCCTTATAGGTGCCTCCGGGTTAGGCGCATAAGAACTTTGGTGCCAAATTCCTGATCTTGTTTATCAAGATGTTTCAGGGGAACCTCGGCCCTGGCAGCCTCCCGGTGGCCGCCGGCCGAACCGACCTCAGCGAAGATTTTCTCGGCCAATTTACCGGCATTCTTTTTATAGCCGTCACAACGAAAAATCACCACCAGTCTTTCGCCGTGAATTCCGGAAACAAAGACCCATGATACCTTTTGGACGTGATTAAAGAAATCGGCAATAATCACCAGAATATCGGGATTAAAGACTCGGCCCACATGAACATATAGGCGATTATTACTGATTTTCATTTCCGTCAGGGCGGTACGAAAATAATTCAGTTCCGATTTGCGCAGCTCGGACAATTCGATTTTACGAACCAGGTTGAGATTGGCTCGATTAAATAAATAGCGAAAGGAGATGGCATCAGCCAGGTTGGCCTTCTTTTCAAAATTATTGGTATCGACCTTAATGGCGTAAAACAGGGCAGTAGATAGGGCGACTGAGGGCTTCATGTCCGCCGCCCGCAGATACTCCACCATCATAGAGGCCACCGCCCCATAGTCGGGCCGCAAGTCCATATAGGCGGCCTGCCAACCGTTGGTAACGGGATGATGGTCAATTACCGCGTCAAATTCTATCGTTTCAAAGACCGGCAGGTGAAGAGGCTGTGAGTCCAACATCACCTTTTTGGAATAATCCTTGAGAGACAGGGTATGCAGGCGCTTGGCGGGAATCTTCAAAAGGTCCACCATGGCGACATTGCTCAACCGCCTGATCTCGTTTGGGTAGCCAATCACTACACTCTTGACCTTATAGCGCAGCAGGCGTTTGAGGGCCATGGCACTGGCCAGGGCATCGGGATCGGCATTAATCACCAACAGGACATCATCATCTTTAACAAAGATGTCTAATAACTCCAACAACCGCTCTCTTGCAGTTTTTTGCGGCAATTTTTGGCGTGAACGCCTTTTGCCGGTTAATTTCCTTTTTCCCGCCATATTTCCGTTCTTCACCTGAATCTACAGGCCGTTACCCGGAGAAACTACCGGGGAAATTTCTTCCAGCCAAGGTCTTGCTTGTTAGCCAATAAAGACGTCATTCTACCACATCGTCTGCGATTAGCGCAACTTCAAAACGTATATCGCCAAACGGCCTGGCAGCACTGATTTGCCAGAAAAGGCTCCTATTCATTCATTATCGGTACCGAGGGGAATAAGCTGCCATCGGTGTGGGGAATAAATTTGGCTCCGGAAAAGCGCATCATAAATTCCTGATTCACATTCAGTTCAATATAGGTGATTTTCTGCATTATCTGTTGGCACCTTTGCCGATCATGGCTTCCTAACAGGACCTTCTCCGCCCCAGCCAAAGAGCTGTTGCCAACGGGAACATAAGTCTTTATAGGCAGATCAGGCAGCATACCCAGGGTCACTGCCCGCTCAGGATCAATATGGCGGCCAAATGCCCCGGCTACATAGATTTTTTCCAGATCGGCAAAGGACAGGCCAACCTGGGAAATCAGAGTGGTCAAAACGGCGTACATGGCAGCCTTGGAACGCATCATGGCATCCAGGTCAACCTGCTCTAGCTCTATGGCCCGATTATTGGCGGCATCTGCGGTTGGTACCACTGTATAGCTCAAACCTGTCGGCGTCTCGTGCAGACGACTGTCGGAACCTGGGCGAAACTTGCCGCGTAGATCAATGATCCCGGCCAGATACAGGGACGCCACCAAATCAATTATACCAGAGCCGCAGATACCGCAAGCGGGTTGCCCCCCCACTGTCTCATAAGACATCGTCAAACTGCCGGGCTTAATTCTGATATGCTCGATAGCACCGGGCCCGGCCCGCATCCCCATACGAGCCACCCCGCCTTCCAGAGCGGGGCCGGCCGCCCCGGCGCAGGCAATCAGCCAATCCTTATTCCCCAACACCACCTCGGCATTCGTCCCCACGTCAATGAGCATACTGGTATGCTCATTCTCATCCAGACCGCTAGCCAGAATACCGGCGATCAGGTCGCCGCCAAAATAACTGCCCACACTGGGCAGCACGAAGACTGGCGCCGCTGGGTGCAGACAGAGACCCAAGTCAGCGGCGTGATACAGATCAGGGGCATTAAGCACGGGAATATACGGTTCCCGACAAATATTAGCAGGATCAAGTTTAAGAAAAAGATGAATCATGGTAGGGTTGCCGGAGACGCTCAGAGCCCGAATAAGCGCGCTGGGCAAACCGGCCTGAGCCGCAAGATCTGCCGCCAGATAATTGATGTCAGCGATAATGGCACTCTGCAGGTTGGCCAGGCCGCCCGGCCTGGCGGCGTAATGAATACGACTCAGGACGTCTTCACCGAATTGTAGCTGCGAATTTTCCCGATTGGCCCTGGCCAATGGTTTGCTAGTTGTCAAATCAAGCAGAGTGGCCTCTAGATGTGTGGTGCCAAGGTCCAGGGCCATAGCGGCCAACGGCGCTGGCTCCCTGATAAAATCGACAAGTTCCAGGTAAGCGAGCCTGCGAGACTCCGGACAGCCAACGGCCTCATTGACCACTGCTGTTCCGGAAAATTTTGCTTGACGGAAACCGGCGGCCACATTAGACATCTGGGCAAAAGGTACAACCAAGAAACCTGGCACCTTTGCCCGCAAGGCATTTTTCAGGCGGTCGATATCGGCGCTGTTGTCCTGCAGGCTCGGCGGTGGGGCGTTGACCGAAATATATTTGACAATAGGCATGGGTAGAAATCTCACTGAGAAAATAAGGTATTCGCGATAAGAGTAGCATAACGACAATTGCCAATTTTCTCAAGTCAAGACAGAATAGTAGCGGTACGACAACGATCGTATGCGAGGGAAATCAGATAGATGTCAAAAATACCATTGTAACTATTCAGCTGCACCCCATCTTCGTCCGTTTCGGCCTCCTCCCGTACAGGGAGTACAGACTCAGAGGCCGAAACGAACGAACCTGGGGCACATCTAAACAGTTACGGCTCCTAGTTGAGGGCAATTTGTGGCCCTAGCTGAATAGTTACATTATACCATTAAACCTACCGTGAATATTCTCAACCGTTACCTGTACCAGCAATTCTGTAAAAATTTTGTTTTAATAACTAGCGCCCTGGCTGGCATCTATTTTCTGGTGGATTTTTTTGGGCGTATGGATGATTTTATGGCAGCCCATAAAAGTACGGGGCTAGCCCTGAAATATTTTTTCCTCAAAATCCCATTCATGGTTGATATGTTGCAACCTATCTGCATCCTGTTGGCGGGCATACTAACCCTGGGAATATTAAATCACAATCATGAGTTTATGGCACTGAAAGCGGGCGGAATCAGCGTAATCCGCATTACCACTCCTCTGTTTGCCGCCGCCCTGTTCTGCACCCTGATTGCCCTGGGTATGGCGCAATGGCTGTTGCCGGCCACCAAGGCCGAGACCGACCGTATCTGGTATGAGCAGGTGCGGCATCAAACTCCCAAGGGTATTTTGCGCAAGGGCCGCAGCTATTACAGGGGTGAACATGGTATCTATACATTCATCCGAGACAAGCATGCTAAAAATAAATTCACTAATTTTTCATATACTCAATTGGATAAAAATTTCAAAATAGAATTTATGCTGACGGCCAGTAAAGCCGCGTGGCAACGCGGTATCTGGACGTTCTTCCAGGGGCAAATCAAGCGGCCGTCACTAGCGGTACGACAACGATCGTATGCGAAGGGTAAGTCGTTTTACAATATCAAATTATTTGACCAGACCACCCTTGATTTAGCGGACAACCCCGCCGATTTTTTTATTCCCGCCTATAAATCCGGGGAACGATCAATAAGCCAACTGTTTCACAATATCTGGTCGCGAACCGGAGATCAGCAGCTAGCCTGGGTTAATTTTAACAATCGTCTATCGTTTATATTTTTGGGGTTGCCCCTTATCTGCATAGGTCTGCCGATTCTCCTTATTATCCAACAAATATGGGGCCGCGACCTGGCTCTGGCTATCCCCGTGAGCTGTGGTATAGCCTTTGCCGCCTGGAGTTTTTGGAGTACTAGCCAGTCAATGGCCCGAGCCGGGCAAATGAATCCGGTTCTGGCCTCCTGGCTCATGTATGTAATTGTCTGTCCGTTGGGTATTTGGCTGTTGATTCGCCAGGATCGCGGAGTAACGTAAAGATGCCGTCGGTAAAAACTGCTGCAACACCAGACCCGGGACGCCCCAATATCGGCATTGTTGGAGTACCGCCCCTGGCTGTTATCAAGGATCTACGTAGCCGCTGGGCGGTAATTCACGACCTGGACGCCAAATTGGTGCCGGACAGTATTGACGGGGTGTCGCCCTATCTGCCTAAGGTCTATTGCGCCATACTGCGTACCGTCATGCTGAATGCCCTGCACCTGGATCTGGATGCCATATATATTGATGTCGGGCCGGGTAAATGTGATAGCGCCCTCCATATTTCAACTATTCTGGCCGATATTTTAAAGATCCCGGTTATCAGGACAAGGAACAGAGATGATAAAAATTTCGGCTTTCCCGTTTGCCAAAGCCGCCTGAATTTGCTAGATAAATTCCTGCGGATCACCGCCGGGGTGCAGTGCGTTAAGCTGACGGCCCGGACGGCTGATATCAAATCGTGCCCCCCAAAGGCTGGATTCTGGGGGGTGCCGCCCCGCGACTTCTCTGTCCTGGCTCCCTTTCCGGATCACACCCATATCTATGGCTGGACGCGTTGTATGGAGAACAAAACTCCGGCCAACGAGGAACTAGAGCGTTATTGCAATCCCGCCGTTCCCACCATCTTCTTTGCCCAGTCATTCTGCGCTAAAACCGCCCTGGCCAAATTTTTGGCAGACCGGCATCCCATGGCCCTGTTTCTTGATGTGGATTACCACACCAGCGGCAGTGCCAAGGCCAAGGTGCAGGCCTTTCTGGAGCTTTCGGGGGCCTACGCATGATCCTCGCGGACTTTGGTACCACCTGGTGCAAATTTCTTGACTTGGCTCAGCCCCGAAGCCAACCTGTCATTATTGCCGCCAAAGAGTTAGCGGCTGATATGCGGGTTGAGATTGCCACAGGCCATAACGGGCAACGCTTTGCCGGCCGGTATGTCAATGAGCTGATTGCCCTGGCCCGGGGCGGCGAAACGATGATTGACGATGACAATTATGTTCTGCTTG
>JAADIV010000019.1 GCA_013151175.1 Deltaproteobacteria bacterium
GGCCAAAGAGTCCATACCGACCCGCTCATTCTGCTGCATAGCCACGGCATCATTTTGGACGGTGTAAACATGCAGTTGGGATTGGTGAATAGAATAGACGGCGCCAATAACAACACCGGAGAGCAGCATGGCAACCATAATTTCAATTAGGGTAAATCCCCGCGCGTTCCTACGCATACGATTGTTGTCGTGCCGCTGTTTTTTAATGATGTGTTTCATGGCAATGGTAGTTAGTTTGCTTTCGAGCTAATTTTTGGAGAGCTGTATATTGCCTGCCGCCGATACGGTTGCCGTGTACGTTACTTTGGTGTTTTTTAATTGAATGTTCCCAGATTGACTACCACGAATAACCCCCCTGGGGGTAAATGAAAAAGTGCCGCCGCCAATGTTAGCTGCAGTAAGAGAGACACTTCGGCTCATCGTAATTGTATCCAACGGTGGAATTAGCGTTGCATCAGCATTGCTAATGGTTTCATCTCTTTTGCCGTTGCACGCAGTCCCCATACCACTGCCATCATCCAGGAAAATTTTGTAGCCGCCTCCAGTAGCGGGGAGAGGCACAGTGGTAAAGACTATCCCCACGCATTGATCCCGCTTAACGGCTTCAAGCCGTGCCTTTTGGAGATTGGAAACCAGTTGCCTGGCATCACTTTGGAGCCGCAAATTTGGCAGCCATGCAATAATGACAGGCGTAGCAACAGCCATAAGGACACTTACAATCCCGATGGTGACAAGGAGTTCCACAAGGCTAAAGCCTGTTGCTGAGTCATTATGTTGTTGTTTTTTACTCATCGTCATCATAAATATTATTTCAGTATCGGTTTAGGACTCTACTAATTAGTGTATGTAGCATAGTGTATGCCATAAATTGCCCGGTTGCAATTTTTTTACCAAAACGCCGCGTCCTGCCTATTGCAATTCGTGCCAAGGATTCTCAAGGCGCCACCCGAATAGAGCTCCCATGTTTCATAGCGTTTACCACAGAAGACTTAGCAGAAGATTTATCTCCAAGTAAATAACCAGGAAATCTTATCCATCAACGACCATTTGTGCGACAAATATTTTTAAACTGCTATAAAAAAATATTATGGTGACAAAAAACGGCGTTTTATGACAAATTTTGTCCCCACCGGGCGATATATGGGAATTTAACAAGTAATTCTATATTGACATAAGCCATCATAAAATAATAATTGCTTAAAATACAGTATGTTAGTAAATACACCATTCACTGTGGCACGGCCTTAGCATAACAGAAATTAAAGACGCGGGTTAGATACCAACTACCCGTAGGGGCGGGTTTCAAACCCGTCCACCACTAAAATTCATTTTAAGGAGGGAATTATGATGCAATTACTTGGCAACAGACAGCGGAACAATGAAAAAGGCTTTACCCTGGTAGAGTTGATGATCGTCGTGGCGATTATTGGAATTTTGGCGGCTATCGCCATACCACAGTTCGCGGCGTATCGGATCCGGGGCTTCAATACTGCCGCCCTCAGTGATGTCAAAAACCTGGCGACTACTGAGGCGGCCTTCTCGGCTGATTGGCAAGGTTATGCCACCACCTTGGAGGCTGCAACTGCCGCTGCTGCCGCCACAGCGGCCAGTGCCAGGGTAGCCGCTGGTACCGCAATTGCTGGTGCTTTGGCAACAGGCGGCAATGGCGTTGCCAAGAGCGATTTTCTTGCGGCCAAAGATGGTTCTGCAACAGGCAGATCTGCCGTGCTCGGGCTGAGCAATGGTGTTACGATTGTTGCCAACAGCTCTGGCCCGTTTGACTCCTTTGACGGGGTCGCAAAGCATGTTCAGGGCAATACCGCCTACGGTGTTGACAGCGATATTACGATGACATATCAAAATCCAACAATAGTTGCGGTTGGAACAGCCCTGGCCACTACTGATGTCCCCGCATCTGTAATAGGAGCCGATGATTTTAATGCTGTTGGCAAGTGGGTAGTTAAATAAACCATCTACCTGTGTCATTAGTATATTTATGACGCGTTACATCCTGGCGCCGGTTTAATTTTTTTAAATCGGCGCTTTTTTGTCGTAAATCTTGCCAATAAAAGAGAATATGGTTGGGCGGGAAATAAGGGCGAGCAAAGAGTTCAGCCCGACACTTGGGAAATATCCGGCGTGAGTTATCTAATTCTTTTTACCCACATTTACAAATCCTACAACAAGGATATCGGCGTGGCGAGCAAAACAGCGCTTGCTGATGTGTCTTTTTCTCTCGAACCTGGCCAAACATTGGGGCTGGTTGGAGCCAACGGCGCCGGGAAAAGCACCTGTATCAAGCTGCTCATGGACTTTATCCGGCCCGATGCCGGGACAATTTCCCTGTTTGGCTTACCCCCCCGCGATTATAAAACTCGCAGAAAGATCGGCTATCTGCCTGAAACCGCCAATTTTCCCGCAAATCTGACAGTTGTGGATATGTTGCGCTTTACCGGTAACGCCAATAATATGACCAAAGCAGACATCAAGTCCGGTTCTGAAAAATGGCTCCGGCGCCTGGGGCTGTGGAGTGACAGAAAAAGACCGTTACGAGACTATTCCAAGGGTATGCAACAAAGAGCAAACTTCGCGATAGCCCTGCTGAATGAATCCGAACTGCTCATTTTGGATGAGCCGATGACTGGTCTTGACCCAATTGGCCGGGCCGATATTCTGGCGCTTATCAGCAAATTGAAGAACCAGGGAAAGGCAATCCTATTCTGTTCACACATTCTTGAGGATGTAGATAGGCTTGTTGACAAGGTGCTGGTATTGCACAAAGGAAAGAAACTTTTTGAGGGTCTGCCTCAAAAGCTGGCGGCGCAGCAAAATGCTACCTCCTTTGTTGAGGGCTATCTGGGGCTTGTGAAGACGGTGGCGACAGATGAATAGCACCCTGAAACATATAGCCGCAACAGCCCGTATCGTTCTCATTGACGGCCTGCGCCGGCACGCGCTCATTGGCCTCATAGCTCTTTCGGTGGCGGCCCAGATCGGGGCGCTTCTCTTTTTTGATTTCATCCCCCGAAATATAGGCATGGCATCTAGCGACTTCATTCTTTCCATAGCCTGGATTTCGGGTTTTATCTTTCTTTTTTTTCACTGCATCCAGGTTATCGCTTTGGATGAGGAAAGGAAAACCGTTTATTCACTGCTTGCCCGGCCAATATCGCGGAGTGAATACGTCATTGGCATTTTTACCGGGTTGGCGCTTCTTCTGCTGTTGCTTAACCTTCTTTTATGCGCCCTTGGCTTTGGTACTTTGCTAGCCATAAGATCTTTTGTAAGCCATGTATATTTTAGCAATTTTTCTTATCCGCATTATGTGTTGGCATGGGTTGGTCTCTTTGCCATGGAGCTTATGCTGTTAGCGGTTATTTTATTTTTTTCCGGTCTTGTACGCGGCAGTTTTCCAGTGCTTATCATGTCCCTTTCCTTCTACGCCATCTGCTCCGGTCTGCCGGTTGTCCGTGCGTCTCTGGATCAAAAAGCGGCAGGGGCGTCGGCAACGATTGGCCTGCAGAAAATTTTGATATTTATGACCGCGCTCTTTCCTGATTTTGAGCGATTGGATTTTAAAAGCATGATTACCACATCTGGATCGCTGCCTAATTTACAGCTCATGCTGGTAAATTTTGGCCTCACTTTATCATATGTCACCCTATTTTTGTGGTTTGCCTGCTTTGTTTATCAACGCCGTGATTTATAATGATTTTGCGAACGCTGTCATTTGTCATCCTTCTTGCCGTATATGGAGCAGTCTTCAGCCAGCAGGAAATTCTTTTTAGGGAAAGCAGCCAGCAATTGGCATATCCTTCGCCTCCCGAAATACAGAAAGCCGCGCTAGGATACCTCAAACAGTTGGGCGGAGAAATGCAATTTATCAAGGCGGGTGTTTTTTATGGCGGGGTAAAAGCGGGCCGGGATCCACTGGAGTATATAGGGCCTTTTGCCCAGCATTTAGCCGCAGCCGCAATCCTTAACCCTGAGTTTACCGATACATATTATTTATGCCAGGCGACTCTCCCCCAGATCAACAATAAATACGCCACATTTGCCAACAAAATATATGCCTTGGGAATGCAGGCCTTGCCTAATAATTTTGTTTTGCCCTTTTTCACCGGATTCAACTATTTCTATTATTTAAAGGATCGCCGGCACGCGGCGGAATTGTTAAAGACGGCTGCGGAAAAGCCAGACGGCCCCTTATGGGTTGGCCATCTGGCAGCTATTCTTGAGGCTGAGGACGGGGATATTTATGGCGGATTAGTCTGGCTTAAGGTCATGTTGGCCGGAGAAAAAAATAAGGCCGCAAAGAAAAGGTACCGCCACAGCATAGCCATGTTTACGCGGGCCGTTACCATCCAGAAATCTATAAACATATACAAAAAAAGATATGGAACCTATCCTCCAACATTAAGTGATTTAATCCCGGATATTTTACCAACCTTACCAAAGTTTGACCCGCCCTTCCAAATTAAGTGGATTGCGCCAAAGTTAAGTCTGGTTCGGGCTAAGCGCTAATTATAAACCCCGGCTCCAATCGGGTAAAAAATAATTCCGCAAGCAAAAGCCGCCAAAAATATGGAGCAATAATCATTGCCTGACTGGATACGAATCGGTAGCCACCTTATGTTTGCCTGCCAGTCTTTTGGCAGATAAAATCAGCAAATTCCTGATTCATTACCAACTCAACGCGTAAGGCCCAGACGGGCAGATTCGCGTTGTACCCGCTTAATTTCACCATATCTTTTTCCGTAGTAAGCAGAGCTTTACAGTCATGGGCACGGGCCTCCTGTTGGAGTTTGGTCAAATCTCTGATTGTAAACGGGTGGTGGTCGGCAAAACGGTGCCGGGTTTTAATATTAAAATCATTGTTACGGCCTAGCAGGTCAAAAAAAGATTCGGGCCTGGCAATGCCGCAAAAAGCCAACAATGGTACACCCCTTAGGCTGTCCAGGTTATGGCTCACACCGCTTTTATCAATTATTGCGGCCGCCATATACCCTCCCTGAAATATGGGGATAGTTGGCTGCCAGAGGCGCAATTTTTCACAGAAGGACGTTACCGAGGGCTGATTGTCTGAGGTAACACCTGTAATAACGAAACAATGCGCCCGCTTCAGAGCCATACATGGTTCACGTAGAGGGCCGCCGGGAAACACCTGGCCGTTGCCGAGTAATTCCCGGCCTGAAAACAGGACAATGTCCAGGTCACGGCGCAGGGCCAAATGTTGATAGCCATCGTCCATCACCAATATATCGGCTAGCTTATTTTGCTGGACATATTGACCGGTCAGAACGCGGTGGCGCCCGGTGACAACGGGAACCTTGAGAATATTGGCCAGAAACACTGGCTCATCACCGGCGGCGGCCGCGCTCATCAGGACATCACGACCATTTGCAACTATATTTACTGCCTCTTTGCTGCTGCCGCCATATCCCCGGCTGATAATCGCCGGACGCCTGCCATGCCGGGCCAGCAAACGGACAATATAGATGACCATTGGGGTCTTGCCGGTACCGCCCATGGTCAGGTTGCCAACACTGATTACGGGAATTGCCAGCCGACGGGACGATTTTATTCCGGTCCGATAAAGCCAAGCCCGGATAATCATCGCCAGGCTGTACAGCGGCGCAAATATACGGCCAAAGAAAAACAGGATATTGATCAGTTTAGGCATGGATAATTTTTTTTATGATTTCGATGTAACGACCGGCGGCCCCCTGGTTCGTCAAAATAAATCTGGCCGCCCGCTCACCCATTTCCCGGCGTTGATTTTTATCGGCCAATAAATTGGCGCAGACGGTGGTAAAATTATCAGCGCTTACCCCAAGAGCGGCTTGGTTTTGGCACAGATCCCGGCTTATCTCGGCAAAGTCTTCCATATGCGGGCCAAAGATGACGGCCCGGCCAAGACTGGCCGGTTCTACGGGATTATGACCGCCCTGCGGCACCAGACTGCCCCCGACAAAGGCCAGGTCGGCCAGAGAATAAACCCGGATCAATTCCCCCAGGGTATCAAGCACCAGAATAGATGTCGGCCCGGTATTTCTCTGGCTGCGTCTGGCGCAGTTCAGGCCGCGCCGTTGGAGCATAGCCGCTATTTCCGCGCCCCGCCCGGTATCTCTTGGAGCAATGACGAGAGCAAGCTTATATTTGGCGGCCAGAGTAATGTAGGAGTTGATTATAATTTCTTCCTCACCTCTATGGGTGCTGCCTGCCACCAGAATTAATCCTGTCTCCGGCAGGTTGAAATCTTCCCGTCTGGCCGCCCTGTTTTTGGGGCCGTTGAATGGTTGCAGATCATATTTCAAATTACCGCAACAACCGACCTTTGCCGGCGGCACCCCAAGATCAATCATGCGGCCGGCATCTGCCTCCATCTGCATTGACAGAAAGCTGAACGAATTAAACAACGGCCGGAATATAAAGGATGCTCTCCTGTAATTCTTGAATGAATTAGCGGTAATGCGGCCATTTGCCAGTATGGCCGGTATGCCCATGGCCCACATCTGCCCCAGTATATTAGGCCAGAAATCGGTCTCAATGAGGATAAAGAGATCCGGGTTCAGACGTTTAATGAACCTTTTGACCAACCAATAAAAGTCAAAGGGGAAGGCGACCTGGTAATCAACCTTATCGGCCAGGTGCCGGGCATATTGGCTGCCGCCTCTGGTCGTGGTGGAAAAAATAATTTCCGCCTGTGGTATATCCCGGCGAATGGCGGTAATCAGCGGCAGGGCGGAGGCGGCCTCGCCCATCGACAGGGCGTGAATCCAGATTCTCGGCCCACCCTTGCTTTTGCCCAATTTAGGCAGACCCGCGCCCAAACGGGCCGCGATTCGCCCCCGGTGCCTTGGACTTAAGGCCCATAGCACCAGAACAGGCCAGAGAAGCAAAAGCGCCAACAGTTGAATTATGTTATAAGTGAGGAACACGACATCGCCGCCATTTTAATTTTCCTGATAATGTAAGCGCTCCATGAACACCCTGAAACGCTTACACTGCGGGGGAAATCACCTCCCACAGTGGTTTGTTGCTCGTTTACCCCCAAAAAATAAACCTGATTTACATATGAATCTAGTTCTTATAAAACCTGAAGAGATAAAAGGCGATATAATAATTCTTGCCGACCGCCGCAGCCACCATATCCGCCGGGTGCTTAGGGCCGGCATTAATGATACGGTGAAGGTGGGAGTTGTTAACGGTAAGATGGGAGTTGGCCTGATAACGGCGATTAACGGGGAACAGATTATCCTGCGCCTCACCCTGACGGAGGCGCCGCCGCCCCCGCC
>JAADIV010000077.1 GCA_013151175.1 Deltaproteobacteria bacterium
CAGGCCCAGGTTGACGCGGTCTATGGCAAAATTAAACCCCATGCCAAAATCCAGGCGGATTTTGACGCGCGCCAGATTACCTTCACCGTGGACAAGGTTATTGGTAGAGAACGGATTGCCGTAAGAGGTAAGGTGAAAAATTATATGGGCAAACCGGATATCCTGCTTGATGTCAGTAGCCGGGAATTGAATCTTGATTATCTGGCAGCCATGGGGGCGGCTCTGCCACATAAGGGTAAACCGGCCGGGCAGCAAAGGCCTGTGTCCGCCAGGGCCAAAACTGCTATCGCGGCCTCTCTGCCTCCAGGTCTTTATCTGCACGGGGTAATAAGGATCAATAAGGCGTTGTATAAGAAGCTGACAATTAATAATTTTGTTCTACCCTATAAATTAAGGGACGGTGTATTGACGGTACGAGGGTTGGCTATGAAGGTTGCCGGTGGCGGGATAAATAGCAATATGCGTCTGGATCTTCGCCTGCCGGAGCCTGCCTATAAGGGGGATTTGCAGGTGCAGGCTGTGCGGTTGAATGCCCTGGGCCGTGGATTGGGATATGATATCGCTAATATAATTACCGGTCAATTAAAAGCGAATTTGAACTTTGGCGGGGCGGGTTTTGAACCGGTGGTAATCAAAAAGACCATGAGCGCCAGGGCTGATTTTGCTCTGACTGACGGCCGTATAAAAAAAAATAAGGTGGCTGAGTTGGCGGCGGCTCTTGTCGGCCTTCCTGAATTGGCAAATATTGCCTTCAAAGACCTGTCCGGCAATGTTCTAGTAAAGGACGGCAGGGTGGTTTTTAGCTGTGTCCTGCATAATGATGATTTGTCGGTGTCCACTGCCGGCGGCTCTGTGGATATGGCCGGCAGGTTAAATATGCCCTTGGCAATCAAGCTTTCTCCCACCCTGACAAAAAAGATGCGGGCGGGCGGTTTGGGTAAATTTCTGGCTGACGGGCAGGGCAATACAAGATTGAATTTAAGGGTCAGCGGCTCTTATGAGCGGCCGCAGGTTACTCTGGACAGAAAATTTATCAGAAAGCAGGTGCAAAGGGTTGTAAAAAAACAACTCATGCGGAGAATTGAGAAGGCTCTTCTTAATAAAAATAGCCGCAAACAAAGCGCCCCGGCCGTACAATTATTAAGGGGACTTTTCGGACAATAGGATAAGGCCGCAGGGGCATACACAGCCCCCAATGACGTTTGGCTCTTCTGGACGTTTCTGCGGCCAATCCTTTATCACGGTACAATCTGCAACAATTTTCCGCCAACCTTTAGGGACTGCCCCAATTCGGCGTAAATTTCATTAACTGTACCGTCCAACTCACTGCTGACGGGGGTTTGCATTTTCATGGCCTCAAGAATGAGCAGGGTATCGCCAACCTTGATCTGTTGGCCTGCTTCGACCTGGATATCGCAGACATTGGCGGCAAATGGCGCCCGTATATCACCGGTTTTTGCCAGTTGTGCCACCTCTTTGGCACTGATCTCCGGTTCTTTGGCGGCAGTGGAGGCGCTAGTCTCTTCCTTGAAATTATAAATCCGTTGGTTGTGATCCACATTGAAGTAGATATTGCATTCGCCATTCTCCTTGTCCCGCTGCTTGGGGCCGATCTCAATAACATGCTCCTTGCCAAAATGGTCTTTGAATTGAATTGTCTCCCCCACATTATAGCCGCCCCTTCTCAAAAAGATACTAGGCGGCAGGACGTAGGTATGACCAAATTCTTCCTCGAACTTGAAAAAATCCACCGCATCGTTGGGATGTTGGAGGTATAGAACCAATTGTTGTTCCGTAGGCTCCCGGTCAATACGTTTGGCCAGCGTCGCCCGTTCATGCTCGATATCCATGTCGGCGATATTTTCAACGCCGCCTTCCTTTGCCAATATTGCGCGCCAGTCCGCACCAAAGACCTTTTCGTATATCCAGTCGGCCGGTTTATAAAAGGGGAACGGACCGTATTTACCTAGCAACAGGTTCTTTAAATCGCCGGAGGGATTGCCGTAGCGGTCGCCGCCCAGGACATTACTGACCGCCGTGGTCCAGAGAATCTGTGAACCGGGGGTTACGCTCCACCAATTACCCAGCTCAATCTGCACCTTGGGCAGTTCTTCGTGGAGAATCTGCGGCATTTTATCCAGAAAATTACCCTTTACGGCCTGCTCAAAGCTCGATCCCATCGCTCCGCCCGGCAATTTATGGATTTGGACGGTTGGCGAAAATCCCTTAAACTGTGACTCAAAATACTCATAATGATCACGCTCCTGCCGCAGAACCTCAGAGGTCTCAATAATCGCTTCGATATTGATGCCGGCCGGTTCTTTGCCGTAATCCTTCAGGGTATCGACCACGGTCAGGATCGGTGGCGGGCCGTAATAACCGGTAAAGGCATGGTCGGCGGCATCAATAATAGTGGCGCCATTCAGGACAGCGGCGGTGATCCGGCCCACATCGTTGCCATCGGTATTATGGCCGTGGTAATGGATAACCAGATCAGGATATTGCTGCTTAATGGCATTCACTAGCTGACCGATACGTTTGGGAGTGCCAAGGCCGCCGTGGTTCTTGATACATAATAGGATGTCATCACCGGTAACGTCTATTATCTCCTCGATTTTACTCACATAAAATTCATCTGTATGCTCCGGGCCAGTGGAGAAGCAGATACATGGTTCCAGTATCTTGCCGGCATTTTGTACCTCTTCAAAGACTGCCTGCATATTGGGGATATAGTTCATGAAGTCAAACACCCGCCAGACATCGACATATTTGGCGAATTCCTTCACCGTCTGGCGAATGACATTCGGGGGATACGGCCGATAACCAAATAGATTAACGCCCCGGCACAGGGTCTGAAACATGGTATTTGGCATCTTCTCCCGCAGGCGCATCAGTTTGTAGAATGGATCAACCTGTTTACGCAGAATATCCACGTGCACCGAAGCGCCGCCGGTTATCTCCAGAGAGAAGTAATTAGCCCGCTCGCGGGTCTCTGCCGCCAGTAAATCGGTATGGAGCAGGATCCTATTTTTAAAATCGGACTGGGAAAGGTCTCTGGCGGTATTGGTGATAAAATAGCCGTCAGAGCCGCGCAGGGCGGTCAGTACTTCCTTTATATTCATGCCTTGAATAATTCGTTCCATGATAATATCCTCGTAATTATCCTGAATTCCCCTATCTTTAATCATCTTGGCCTTCTCTTGGGATACGACTGGTATGCTGCGAAGTCCCAAATGGCAAAACCTGGGGGGGCGTTCCTGAATAGTTATACTACAGAGTTAAGGGTAGTCGTTCTACCTGAATAGTTACAAATCCTCTTATATCGCATATGGGTTTTCCCGGCGGAAATGGATTTCGGCAATCAGTCTGGCCAGCTTGTTCACCTCGGTTCTTTGATCGCTATACTCGAAGAGTTGGGGGTGGGTGTCCAGATATGATGTATTGAATTGACCGTTCTGGAAATCAGGGTCATTAACCAGATTCTGATAAAAGGGAATAGTGGTCTTGGGACCGGCGATGACAAAATTATTGAGGCAGCGCCGCATCCGGTCAACCGTTTCGTTCCAGGAATAGCCATGTACCGTCAGTTTTACCAGCAGGGAATCATAGACCTCGGGAATCTTGTATCCCTGATAAACAAAGCCATCCAATCTCACCCCGTAGCCACCTGGAGAGCGATAGATTGAGACGGTCTTGCCGCCTTCCGGCATGAAATTGTTTTGCGGATCTTCGGCATTGATCCGCATTTCAATGGCGTGGCCGCGGGGCCGGACGTCTGCCTGGGTAAAGGACAATTCCTTACCCATGGCCAGTTTGATCTGGGTGCGGACGATGTCAACACCGGTAATCATTTCACTTACCGTATGTTCGACCTGTACCCTGGTATTGATCTCCATGAAATAATAATTCATGTTCTTGTCCACCAGAAATTCCACCGTTCCGGCGTTGGTATAATTTGCGGCCTTGGCGGCCCGTACGGCTGTCTGGCATATGTCGTCCAACAAATTTTGGTCATCGATTAATGAAGGGGCAATTTCAACTAGCTTCTGGTTGCGGCGCTGGATAGAGCAATCTCTGGTACCCAGATGAATTACCGTGCCGGATTTATCTGCAATAATCTGCACCTCGACGTGCTTGGGATTAAGCACTACCTTTTCGAGGTAAACCCGGTCATCATTGAAAGCCGCTTTGGCTTCAGCCCTGGCCAGGGGTACGGATTCTCTGAGTTCCGCCTCCGTTTCTATACGGCGTATGCCTCGGCCGCCGCCGCCGGAGGTGGCTTTCAGCATTACCGGAAAACCATATTTTTGGCTAAATTCAACCGCCTCTTTTATCCCGTCTTTGCCGGTCGGTAGATTCTGGGTGCCGGGCACCATGGAAATATTGGCCTGGGCCATGATTTCCCTGGCAATTACCTTATTGCCCAATTGGGCAATTACTTCGCTTGATGGCCCGATAAAGATAATACCGGCTGCCTCGCAGGCGGCGGCAAATTCAGGGTTTTCTGCCAGAAAGCCGTAGCCGGGGTGAATTGCTGCTGCCCCAGTTTTTTGGGCGGCGGCGATTACCTTGTCGATGCTTAGATAGTCTGAGCGTGGCCCTTCTCCTATGCAGATTGCTTCATTTGCCGCTCGAATATGCAGGGCGTCATTATCCGGGGTCTCGTAAATGGCAACGGCTATATATCCCAATTCCTGGACGGCCCTGATAACTCGGAGGGCGATCTCGCCGCGATTGGCTATTAAAATTTTTGTACTCACAGATACACCTCGTTTGATATGCTTAAGATGACTTAACTGTTCAGGTAAGCGCGTGTGACTTTTCAAATCGGCCTCACATGATAGCATATTATTTTTTTATGCGAAAGAGCTTTGCCTAATATGGCGGCATGGATGCATTGCTCATGCATCGCCTTAAAGAGCTAGAAGCGGAGAACCGATGTCTGAAAAAGATGTATGCCGAAGATTATGGTTAAAGGCAGAGATAGTCACGGAGGCATCGAGGAAAACATTAAGCAAATGTGCTGCGATATGTCTCCTGCCTTCATCAAGGGAGTTATAGAGAACTTCCCAGGCGCAGAGCTGACCTTTGACAAATTTCACATAATGAAAGTCGTCAGTGAAGCGGCGGATCAGGTTCGCAGGGAGGAACAAAAAGAGCACCCCCGAACTGACCAAATCTCGCTATGTATGGCTTAAAAATCCTCTAAACACTATTTAGCGTCCGTAAAATTTTGTTACAGATAACAGGCGATGGCCGACCTCCTCATTAATAAAACGGTCGGCGCAGCGCCAACGCCAATTGCCCGTTGGAGTGCCGGGGGTATTCATGCGGCAGTCCCCACCAAAGCCCAGAACATCCTGCATGGGAATGATTGCCAACACTGCCGTGGAGGCCAAAGCTATACGGATAAAATCCCAACCTATCTGGCCGTCAGCCCGGCTGTTGGCATAACGCCTGACACGGGCTTTTGTCCGCTCGGAACTCTCCGCCCCAAGATACCACCCTAATGTCGTATTATTGTCGTGGGTGCCGGTATAGACCACACAATTAGTGGTGTCAAAATTATGAGGCAGATATAAATTCTTTTCATCCGAATCAAAGGCAAATTGCAGTATCTTCATCCCTGGAAACCCCAGTTTACCCCGCATAGCAATTACCTCTGGGGTAATAATACCCAGATCTTCAGCAATAATTTTCAGGCCGCCCAAACTGCCGCCCATATCAGCAAAAAAAGACGCCCCAGGGCCCTTGAGCCAACGTCCCTTCACTGCGGTTTCCTGACAGGCCGGAATTTGCCAATATGCCTGAAATCCGCGAAAATGATCGATCCGCAGGATATCGACTAATTTATTTAATTGCCGGAAACGTGTCCTCCAACAACTGTAAAGTTCCTCATTTTTCTGCCGGCCATTTTTCCAACGATAAACTGGATTCCCCCAACGTTGACCGGTATCACTGAAATAATCAGGCGGCACCCCGGCGACAAAGGTGGGCAGCAGGGTCTTTTTGTTGAGGCAAAAGCACATTTGATGGATCCATACGTCAACGCTGTCATAGGCGGCATAAATAGGGATATCACCAATCAGACCAATGCCGCGCCCATTGGCATATGCACGCAGATCCTGCCATTGCCGGTGAAAGCAAAACTGCTCAAATTTAAAGTACTCCAACCGAGCGGAAAGCTCACGGCGGCAAAGCCTCAGGGCCTTTTCATCCCGCCGGGCAAGAGCGGTCGGCCATTTATTCCAGGGAGTATTACCCTGACTTTCCCTGATGCCCATAAACAGCGCGTAATCTTCAAGCCATGTCTCCGTCTGACAAAACTCCCGAAACTTTTTCATCATGAGACGATTCTGCCGGAAACGGCTAAAGGCCCTGGCCAACAAATCACGTTTGTAGGCGTGAACAGCCTCGTAATCAACAAGATATTCTGAAAACGGAGGATGGTCTGCCAATTCGGCCGCATTTACCAGATTATCGGCCGCCAATAAATCAGGGCTGATAAACAGGGGGTTGCCTGCCGCTGAAGAGAAAGACATGTATGGAGAGTTGCCAAGAGCCGGATCACTGGGGCCCAACGGCAGAAATTGCCAAAAATGCTGCCCCGAACCGCCCAAAAAATCGACAAATTGATAAGCGGCAGAGCCCAGATCACCAATTCCGTAAGCCCCAGGCAGGGAGGAGATATGCATGAGAATACCGCTGCCCCGTTGATCGATAAATTTTGTCCTGAAGTTTGCCATTGCAGAATTAATACTCACCGTATTTTTACAGTACATAGATTTAGGGTATAGAATGATTTTTGCCAAAAAACGTGAAAAATTTAACCTATCTCCCTGCCCAAA
The DNA here is from genome assembly GCA_013151175.1 of Deltaproteobacteria bacterium. GTDB lineage: Bacteria > Desulfobacterota > Desulfobulbia > Desulfobulbales > VMSU01 > JAADIV01. Next base: position 6,849 of record JAADIV010000077.1, read on the forward strand.
ACCTGCCAGGCTTAAGGCAAAATTCTAACCAGACATCACTGGTTTTTTTGTTACCTTTAGGCATCACACTGAATAGTTACCGAAAAAAGTAAAATAAATTTGACATCCCCGCCCGCTTAACCATAGAATGAATATGCAGTATTTACTGCGTTGCGTATTTTCTCGCTTGCTTTTTTTGAACTTTTTTTATATCATACCTAGTTTTCGTGTTTCGCAACTATTAGGGATATAATCTATATCATTTTATAAACGATTCACTATCCGGAGATATATCTGTGCCCGCCGAGATACAAGCCAAATTACTCCAGGTCAATAAAAACCTGGGGTACATCACTATAACAGTCCTCAACTCTATAATTCCGGAAGACAAAACCGCCGATTATATTGATGAGATATATGGTTTTCTCAAAAAAAACAAAATCGATGTCNNNTTGATAAAGCGCCCATTGAGTCTGCGGCTAAAGGTGCGCCCGCCGGGGTATCTGCCGTCAATGACCCCAATTTTTTAACTATACCGGAGCCCCTTTCCAAAGACGAAACCCACGAGCCGGAGGAGACAACTACCACGTATCTCCGGGAAATGGGGCGTTTTGATCTGCTGACCTCGGAAGAGGAAGAGATATATTCAAAAGCCATCCGTAAGGGCTTCAATGCCATTATTAACGCTGTACGCACCAACGATTCCGGAGTCCCGGATATGCAGGTGTTGGTGGAGCGTTTGTCGCTCTGGGAAAAACGTGATCCCAATTTAAAGCCCAAGAAACACCATCTAAATTTTATGATTCGCGCCATTGAAGTAACTAGCACCAAATATAATGAGATTCCGTCTTTGCAGGAAATCAGGATGAAGACGTCTTCTTATGCCAGAAATATCGAATGGGCCAAGAATGCCATGATCAAGGCCAATTTACGCCTGGTGGTCAGCATTGCCAAGCGCTACATGCACCAGGGCCTCAGCCTGGCTGACCTCATTCAGGAGGGTAATCTTGGTCTGATGCGGGCGGTATTTCGTTTTGATTACTCCAAGGGTAATAAATTCAGCACATATGCCTCCTGGTGGATCAGGCAGTCCATAACCCGTGCCATTCTCGATAAAACCAGGACTATTCGGCTGCCGGTGCATTTTTTGGAATTGCGCAGCCAGTTTTTTAAGGCCTTTTATTCCATGCTCAAAGAATTGGGGCGTGAACCGACTCCCTTGGAGATCTCCGAGAAAACCGGCCTGCCTATGGACAAGATTCTGGCCATACTGGAGGCCTCCCGCGAGCCGATTTCTCTTGAAACCCCCGTCGGCGATGATGACAGCACCCTGGGGGATTTTCTGGAAAACAAAGAATCTTCTTCACCTTATGACGAGGTGCAGAACAAGGAATTGTCCGACCGGGTAAAGAGTATTTTAATGACCCTGAGTCCCCGCGAGGAAAAAATTATCCGCCTGCGTTTCGGTATCGGCGAAGAAGCGGAATACACCCTTGAAGAGATAGGCAAACGATTTAATGTTTCACGGGAACGGATAAGACAGATAGAGAAGAAGGCCCTGAACCGCCTGCGCCACTCTAGCCGGCGCGAAAAACTTAAGCCTTTCACCGATTAATGACCGCGAATTGTAATGCTCAAGGGCTTCAGATTTTCAGCCGTTGACTCACTGATTCCGGTAACACTTGCCTTCTGTGCGGGTATTGCCTGGGCCAATTTTGCCGCAGTGCCGCTGACCATAAGCGGAATTGTCATCATCCTGTTGGCTATCCGCCTCCTGGTTCTGCACCATAATTCCACTATCACCGGCCTGATTCTGCTCGCCTTCTTTTTTATGGTAGGCGGCGTACACGCTACCTTGGCTCTGCGCCCTGCGGCTAACAAGAACGATATCGCGGCCCAGATAAAACAACGGCAAAAAGTCAGCATCATCGGCGTCATCTCCCGCAGCCCCACCATCAGGCCAACAAACACTTCATTACTGATAGCCATTGAGCAGATAATTACTCCCAAACGCCGCCTCAGGGTTTCGGGACTGGTAAAGCTGTCAATGCGCGGGCTGCCATCGGCCAATCTCACCCCCGGTGACCACATCATTGCCCTGGCCGAATTGGCGCCCGTTGCGGGTTATGATGTTCCCGGTGCGTTCGATTACCGCAGCTACTTGGCATATCAGGGAATCAGGGTAAGCGGCTGGCTGAGTTCACCGTTATTAATCAGAAAAGTAATTCCAATTCCGCCGGATACGCTAGCGGCAAAGCTCAAAAATATACCAGAGATAATCAGGCAGCGTCTCGGCCGCCGACTTGACCAATCCGTTCCAGCCCAGTCCGGCATATATAAGGCTCTGCTCATAGGCGACCGGGCCGGTTTAAGCCAAGATATTCTTGAGACCTTCAAGGCCTGCGGCATTGTTCATTTACTGGCCATATCCGGTATCCATATGGGGCTGTTGGCCCTGGTCGTCACTTTATGCATCACCTGGCTTTTAAAACGCAGTCAGTGGGCTTTGTTTAATATTCCCATCAGCAAAACCGCCGCTGTGCTTTCACTGCCACCGTTAATTCTTTATGCCTTAATTGCCGGTTTCCATCCACCGGCGGTGCGGGCTCTGATTATGGTAGCGGTGTTTATCGGCGCCCTGTTGGTGAATAGACAATGGTCAATTATGAACAATATCGCCATTGCCGCCCTGGTAATTTTGGCTATAAACCCGGCCTTGCTTTTCACTGCCTCTTTTCAGCTTTCATTTGCCGCCATAATTTCCATCGCCATATTTCTGCCCACCCTCGGCAAAATAATCACCAGGACACCCACCGGGAAAGACAAGCGTCCTAAAGCGGCCAGGCGTTTTATTAACTGGTGCCTTTTTTCGCTTCTGATTTCGCTAGCGGCCATGGCCGGTACCGCTCCTATTCTCATTTACCACTTTAACCGAATTTCCCTAATCAGCCCGTTAACCACCCTGTTGATTGAGCCATTACTCTGCCTGTGGGCCTTAATCTGGGGATTAATAGCTAGCCTTTTCCTGGCAGTTCCAACCCTGGCAACCCCGCTTTTTAAAATCGGAGCGTTAGGGATTACCATGGCCGTAAAACTGGCCTCTTTTTTCGCCGCCTGGCCCGTAAGCCTATGGCTGCCGTCTCCGACCTGGGCGCAAATTTTTTTCTGGTTCTTGGCCCTGATTTTAAGCAGCCTTTACTTGAGAAAAAGAAGGAACGTTTTCATAGTTGGAATTCTTATAAGTCTGGCCATATTTTTCTGGCCGGCGCCGCACGCCCCAGGCCGGCAAACGTTGGTTGACATCCTGAATGTGGGACACGGCAGCGCCTCAATCCTGCAGTTGCCGGGCCGTCACACATTCATTATTGACGGCGGCAAAAGGCAGGCAGGGCAATCTACGTTCAACGCCGGGAGAAATTTAATTGCTCCCTTCCTCTGGCATCAACATATCAAAAGCATTGATGCCATAATTATCACCCACCCGCACGCCGATCACTATAATGGCCTGTTCTTTATTATGAAAAGATTCCAGCCTAAGACCCTGTGGATTAACAGTGAAGACTACGATGAACGCGGTTTCAAAGATCTGCTTACCCTGGCCCGCCGTCTGCACATCCATATCAAAATCGCCGCTGAGAAGGACATTTTATATCAGGATGGCCCGGTAAAATTGACGGTTATTGCCAACCTGTATGCTGATACCGCAAGGACGAAAAAATTGAGCCGTCAGGAGCGCGACTCGGAACGAAACAACCAGGGACTGGTTTTACGCCTGGAAGCCGGACAAAGGAGTTTTTTATTTACTGGGGATATTGAGAGAAGCGCCGAACAAAGACTGATAGCTGAATCGCAGCCGGGAGAATTAAGGGCAGACGTGGTTAAAGTCCCGCATCACGGCAGCCGCACCTCAAGCAGCCCTGATTTTATCGGGGCAGTTATGCCGCGTTACGCGATTATTTCAGCGGCAAGAAACGGCCGCGGCATATTCCCGGCCCCGGAGGTG
>JAADIV010000209.1 GCA_013151175.1 Deltaproteobacteria bacterium
AAATCAATAAATATTTCGTCCAATAAATCAAAGGCCATGGCCAAACTATTGTAAGGGCTGAGTTTGGGGGGATGCCATTCATAATCTCTGAAAACCTGACAAGCGAAGGAGACTTCGGCCCCGGAGAGAAAAACTAGCCAAGCGATATTAAGCCAAAGTAAAAAGAGAGGCAGCGTAGCGAAGGAGCCATAGATCGCGTTATATCTGGCCACGCCAATCTGTAGTTTAACGTAAAAAGTCTGGATCAAAAACCAACTTATACCACCGACTACACCTCCCACCAAGGCCGGTAATATCCGTACCTTAATATTAGGCAAAAAACGGTAGAGACCTGCGAAGGTAATGATTACAACAAGCATGGGCAGAATGCTGAAGATACGCGATAGCCCGGCCACAGGTAATAGGTTATTAACCATCTTAAATATGGTCTCATTTCTGAGCATTGCCTCCGCCGCAAAACCCAGATTGACACAGATAGGCAATAAAATCATCAAGGCCAGATAATCCATCAGCCTGCGGCTCATATTACGACCAGTATTAACCTGCCAGATAACATTAACCGCCTGCTCTATCCGGCCCAAAACGCTCAGAACCGCAATCACCAGACCAATGATGCCGAAGGCGCCCAAGGCCGCAAAATTAGTACGGTCAACATAATCAAAAATTTTGGCAACCGCCAAATGCAGGTGACCGTTAAGCTCTGTATCGCGGGGAGCGGCAGGGTTTACGGTATGATTACCCCCGGCTGAGACCACCTGGCCAGATGTCGCGTTATCCTGGGATTTCGTTGGCGACTCAGCAACAGATCCCGGTGCGCCACCCTCAATCTGATCAACAAGACGATAGGCCGCTTCACGCATCTGGTCACCGGCGCCCAGGCCCTTCAAAACCGCAGTGCCCAAGGCCAGAGTTGGAACCAGTGAAAGCACGATGGTGAAGGTCAGAGCGCTAGAACGCAGCGGAATATTATCACGCTGAAATTCACGGCAGAAAATGGCGACAACCCGAAAAATGCCCCAAAACATACGCCTGGGCAGAGAGGCTTCCACCCCCGGTCGAGGCCACAAACGCTGCCAAAGCGGCCCGGCAAAACCAACAGCAGTCATTTTCTCCGCTATACCCATGCTAAATTTTTCCAGTAAAAAACGCTTTCTAGCACTTACTTTCCTTAAGCATAAGCCAGCCGGGATCACCGTCCGCGCCCTGATAATTTTTGTCTTTATGCCTTGCCGCCATATGGGCGATAATCTCGTTGGCCAACACCTTGCCAAGCTGTACCCCCTCCTGATCAAATGAGTTGATATTCCAGACAAAGCCCTGCATGACGATCTTGGTCTCATAGATGGCCAGTAAGGCGCCCATGGCGTATGGAGTCAGGCGATCAGCCAGCAGGATACTATTGGGCCTGTTGCCGGCAAAGCAGCGGTTGGGGTTATCATTCTCCCGACCGCCGGCCATAGCCAGAGACTGGGCCAGGAGGTTGGCCAACAGCTTATCCTGTGAGGTGGTGCCCTTGATGGTCAGATCGTTTTGATATTGACTGTGGCGAAAACCAATAAACTCAACAGGGACAATGGTGGTCCCTTGATGAAGAAGCTGATAAAAGGCGTGTTGGCCGTTAGTGCCAGGCTCACCCCAGATAATCGGGCCGCTCTGCCAGGTCAGTTTATTGCCCTGGCGGTCAATCGATTTGCCGTTGCTTTCCATATCGCATTGCTGCAAATGGGCGGTAAAACGGATGAGGGCTTGGCTATAGGGCAGGACAGCCAGGGTTTCATGTTTCAGGAAGGTATGGTTCCAGATGCCAAGCATGGCCATAAGCAAGGGGATATTACGGCGGATATCGGGCTCTTCCGCCGCCAGGTCTATATCGTGGGCACCCCGCAGAATTTCATGCAGGGCGTTATTGCCCAGGGCAAATCCCAACATGACGGCCCCCACCATGGAGGTGGCACTATAGCGGCCGCCAATATAATCGAACATATAAAATGAGCGGAGATATCTAGCCGGGTCATCCATGGGACTGCCCTTGCCGGTTACCGCGATAAAGTGGTTTTGGGGTTCGAGTCCCGCCCGCCTGAAGGCCGACCGCACCAATTCTTCGTTGGTCAGGGTCTCCAGGGTGGAGCCACTCTTGGAGACCACATTTACCAGGGTACGGCTGAGATCCAGATTCTTGAGGACGGCCGCCGCGTCATCAGGGTCAACATTGGAAATGAAATGTACCTGCCTGGCAGGTATCCGGCAAGCCGCCAGGGCCAGATACAGGGCGCGGGGGCCGAGATCAGAGCCGCCTATACCAACGGTAATCATATCGGTAAATGTCTTACCTGCGGCATTGGTGATGTTGCCGCTAGCAAGACGGGCCAGGAAATCAGCTAATTTGTCGAACTCGACCGCAGCCTGGGTACTGGCTGCGGGATGAGCAGGATTTCCCCATATATCACGGGATGCGGTGTGCAGAACCATACGCTCCTCGCTCTCGTAGCCCTCTATCCGGTTGATAACCTCGCCGGCCTTCATCGCCTGGAAATTGGTAATGACCCGGCTCTCATCAGCCAATTCCTGCAGGGCATCCAGAACCGCATCGTCAACTCTCTGGGTGCCGTAAAAAAACTGCCATCCTTGTGAATAACTGACATAGGAGGAGAGTCGTTTACTGTTTAAGACATCTTTTTGGCTGAGGTCGAAGGGCTGCCGAGCTAAAGAAACCAGTTTTTCGTAAGCGGGATTGGCGGTAAGAGCGTGAAAATCTGTCATTTTTTTACCTCTCTAAGGGATGATTTATTGGTGCTGAAATACGGCCGTTTTTATCTAACTGCTTGAATTTTCGTATATATCTAAGCGATGGCTGTTGCCCGGCTGAAATTTTCTGCCAGCCACTGGTAATATTTTATATAAAAAAGTATTTTAAATTAATTAGTTATACTTTAAAATAGGTTTCTACGACTGGTGTGTTGTGTAAGAGTCAAAGCACCGCCTCAGGTAGCATATTATATATTTTTTGCGGCCGTTGTCACATATATATATGTAATATTTCTGGTAAACACCTATCCCTGTCTCTTTGGAATTTGAGATGAATAAAATGGCAATGATAGCGGAACAGGATTTATTTGATGCCTGCCATGTATTATTTGGCCGTCAGGTAGAAGTTGGCAGCGGCTTTTTGCAGTACCTTCAACCTAGCGGCGTAAAAAGCGCCTATCGCTCAAAGGCCCGCGAGACCCATCCTGACATAATGAGCGGTAAGGGTGATTTTGTGCAACGTCGAAGCGCGGAACTTTTTCATCAAGTACAGCAGGCCTATGAGAGTCTGAACAGCTATCTCGATGCCAGGGAGAGGGGGGTACGTCTGAAATCACGCCGTTCCGCCCCCCAACCAACTCCAGGAACCTATGCGGCTAAACAAGGCCGTCCGGCACCTCCGCACGGCAACGGAGCCACCCGAACTAGAGGCAGAAGTCGGCGTCGGCAGCAAGGTGCAGCCCAGCAAAATACACCATCCAAACAGATTCCGGCCCGTAAGCTGCTCTTTGGTCATTATCTCTTTTATTGTGGAGTTACCAATTGGCAGACCATTATTAAGGCCTTGGTATGGCAGCGCACGGAGCGGCCGCGCTTAGGTGAAATAGGGAAGAGATTTGGTTGGTTGACCAATGCCGATATTACCAATATTCTCCTGGCAAGAAAATTATCCCGGTCATTCGGCCGGTCGGCGGTGGATATGGGCCTGCTGACAGACAGCCAACTGCGCCTGATGGTTTTCCAACAAAATCGCCTCCAGAAAAAGATCGGGGAGTATTTTATCAATAACAATATACTCTCACAATCACAGCTGAATCATCTGGTTGGACAGTGCCGCTCTCATAATTTAGCCTTCAGCAGCATTCGCCAGGCCTCCTGACTGCCCCCATTTGCAAACAACGATGGCTGCGGCGGTACTAGTACCTCGTAAACCATAAATCTCCGCAACTTACTTGTAATCTTACGAAACTTTATGCTTTACGAGGTACTAGCGCAACAGCGCAAAGCGTTCCCAAAAATCCGGAAATGACTTAGCCACACAGCCCTCACCCATGATCTTAATTCCGGGAATCCGCAGACCGGCTACAGCAAAAGACATGGCAATGCGGTGGTCGTCATAGGTGCCGATCTCTGCCCCATGGAGATTTTCCCCAGCCGGGTCGCCGGTAATCAGCAAATGATTATGCCCCTCTTCCGTGTGCACGCCCACCCTGGCCAATTCGGTGGCCATGACATGCAGGCGGTCGCACTCCTTGATGCGCAGATGAGCGATATTCCTGATAATTGTTGTGCCGCGCGCGAAGGCGGCGACAATTGCCAAGGTGGGAGCCACATCCGGGCAATCGGCCATATCTACCTCGATGGCCTTTAATTCCTCAGGCCCGCAAACGGTGATACCCTCGCGACCCCTTTTAATCTTACAACCCATTTCGGCGAGAATATCAACCAAGACGGCATCGCCCTGCAGGGACGGATGGGGAACATTGGTTATCGTAACCCGGCTATTGCTGATAGCGGCCGCAGCCCAGAAATATGAGGCGCTAGAGGCATCGCCCTCCACCCGATATTCATGAGCCTGATAGATCCCTGGCGGGATTATAAAGTTGGTCAAACTATCACTGGCCCGGACATTAATGCCGAAATCATTCATTAACGCCATAGTCATGGTCACGTAGGGTTTGGAAAAGACCTGACCCCGCACCTGCAATAAAGCCGGGGACTTGCTGTAGGGCGCTACCAACAGCAGAGATGACAGATATTGACTGCTCTTGCCCTCCGGCAGAACAGTTTGGCCGCCATCAATGCCATTAGCCTGAATATCAAGGGGCGGACAGCCGGTCTGGCGCACGCTTTTTATGTCAACGCCCCAGCCTTGCAGGGCCGCCATAAGCGGGGCAATTGGTCTTTCGGCCATACGCGGGCCACCTTTGATCTGGAAGCGTCCCCGGCCCAGGGCCACCACTGAGGTTAGGAAACGGGTTGCGGTGCCGTTATTACCCAGATAAATTGCCTGCTCAGGGGCATTTATCAAACCGCTGCGGCCGGATATACACCAATCATCATCACGGCTATCAATCGCAATACCCATCTGGCGCAGGGCCATGCTGGTGTATTCGGTATCTTCACTGGCCAAAGGGCCAATCAGAGTGCTTTGGCCGTCGGCCAAGGCGGCGGCAATTAAGGCTCGCTGCGTGAGACTCTTGGAGCCGGGAACGCTGATTTGGCAATTAAACCGGCTTTGGGGAGTTATTTCCATCATGGTTAAGCAGTGATTTTTTGTAATTGTTGCCGCATGATCTCAATCGGCGCAGTCAGGCCCGTCCATAATTCAAACTGGGCAGCCCCTTGAAATAGCAGCATATTCAGCCCGTTAATGGTTTGACAGCCGGCAGTCTTCGCCTCCCGTAAAAGCCTGGTTTTTAGGGGCGCATAAACAATATCCATGACAATGGTAAAATTTCGGAGTGCTAGAGCCGGAAATGGCGAAAAATCCGCCAGGGGATTCATCCCTGCCGAGGTGGCATTAATTAGTATATCAGCCCGGAGATCATCTGCTGCCGACAATGGCCGCCAGGGGCAGTTTATGGCGGCCGCCAGGGCCTTGCCAGAGTCTTGGGTACGGCTAGTCAGAACTACCTGAGCCCCCGCCTCAACCAGGCCAAAGCCCACGGCCCGCGCCGCCCCCCCATCACCAATTAATAATACCTTTTTACCGGCCAGAGGGGTTAATTCCTCAATAGCCCGATTGGCGCCAAGCCAGTCAGTATTGCAGCCGTAAATTATGCCATTATCAATTTTTATGGTGTTAACGGCGCCAATTTTGACGGCAACAGGGTCTATCTTGTCCAGAAAAGGGATAACCGTCTGTTTATGGGGTATGGTGATGCTAAGCCCCTTAACGCCTGAGGCCCGGAAACCCCGAAGAGCAGCGGGGACATCTTTGACCGGAAACGGCACATATGCCTTATTGAGACGCAGGCTGCTAAAGGCGGCATTATGCATCGCCGGACTCATGCTATGGTGTACCGGATTGCCCATTATGCCATATATTTCCGTGGCGCCGTCAATGGCCATTTTTGAGTTCCATGACAATATTTTTGAGGGCTGCGACCGCCAATTGTCCGGGGGCGGTATTATGTTCCCTGTCGGGTGCGGCATAGGTCATAAAGCCACCCAATTTCATAGTGGCTACCCGGCTGATTGCCCCGGCCCGCCCCATACAGAAGGCGATGAGCGGGAAGCCGATCTCTGCGGCCTCACGCTGTAAATTAAGCACCCGCAGCACATCATCAAAGCCGTGGGCCAGAGTAACAATCTTACCGATGTCGGCGGCACTACGGTATTGCGCTCTTAAAATAGATTCCAGAGCCCGTCTTGAAGGGGTAACGGTAAAATTATGCCATGAAACAATGGTCTTACACTTGCCTCTGGCAGTTTTAATAATATCCCGGCGCAGATTTTCGTCGGTATTCAGTTCAATGTCAATGTAACCAGCCCCGCCGTCCACGGCTTCATACAATGGCTTAAGCCGGGCCGCTTCATCACCCGCAAAGCCGCCGCCTTCCCAACCCGCCCTGTTGGTAAATAAAAGCGGAGTCTTCAGGGTCTTTAAGAACTGGCTGACATCTGGCTCCGCCATATCGTCAAGCCTGATTTCCAGGACATCGGCAAGGTCTTCCACTGCCATAGCGGCCTTTAGAATAGTTGGGTTATCCGCCCCGGTCAGAGACACACATATTTTACATCTTGAAGAACTCATAATCGCTAACTCCCAACCACATTTGCCATATATGTATGATAGGATAGTCAGACTATTACATCAGGCCCTGCATGTCAATATCCATAGGCCAAGAATTCGCCCATTCCCCACGGATTTCTTCCGTACGCCATTTGTGCCCATTTTACTCACAGAACATTAAAGCTCAGGGGCACGCCGTGAATCTGGCTACAACTTTATAAACGGGTAATGACAACGAATAGTACAAAAAATCCCCTAAAGGTGCGCCTTGTTCGGCGATTTTTGCCGTCTCGTTTATTGTTTGCT